>CAYLWJ010000166.1:0-1979 GCA_964387355.1 uncultured Actinomycetota bacterium
TTATAAACTGATAATATAAGATTTCTTTACTTAACTTTTCCTTGTTATAAATATTTTTTGTAGTTTTTTATTTATAAAACTTTTTCTATAATTTTACTAAATTCTCTGATGACAATTATTTAATTTGCAAAAAATATTATAAATTAAAAATGGGTGTAAAAATTAAATATTACAACTATTACGAGCCAAATAAAGACCTAAAAAAAGGTTTTTTTGGTATGTGGAGAGTTATGTTTTCAGACTTAATTAGAAGCGCAGGTCTTGGCTGGAGATTGTTTTTACGTGATTTTAGTGCTAAATACAGGCAGTCATCTCTTGGATATCTTTGGACACTTATAATTCCAATAATTACTGTTTTAACTTTTATTTTTTTAAATAAGGCACAAGTTCTAAATGTTGGTAATGTAAAAATACCTTATCCAGTTTTTGCCCTTTTTGGAATTACAATTTGGGGAATAATTCAGGAAATGGTAATAGGGATATCATCAGTAATGGATGCATCTGTAGGCTTAGTTAGAAAAATAAATTTTCCAAAAATTTCTTTAGTCTATTCACCTGTATTAATAACAATTGTAAATTTTTTAATCAAAATTTTTCTTGTAATTATTTTATGTATAATATTTAAGGTAGTGCCATCTGTATTTGCTTTATATTCACCATTAATGCTAATTCCAATTTTTCTTATAAGCATAGGTATTGGGTTTTACTTTGCAATATTAGGAGCAATTTTCAAAGATGTTAGTAATTATACCTTAATTCTTTTTCAAATATTAATGCTTGCAACTCCAGTCTTATATGATATACCTAAATCTGGTTTTTTCAGTTTAATAAACAAGTATAATCCATTTTTTTACTTAATTTATTCATTGAGAGATGCTGTTTTTGTTGGGAGCTTTAATTATGGTTTTGGGTATTTAATATCTGTTTTAATAAGTATTATTGTTTTTTTTACAGGTTGGAGATTTTATCATGTTGCTACTGCAAGAATAGTTGAAAAGATATAAAATTTCATAATCCTTTATGTTTTTATTTTTTAAAAGATATGGATAAAAAAACAGTTGTAAAAGTTGAAAATGTTAGCAAGAAGTTTTGCAGGAGAATTAAACATGTTATGCTTTATGGTTTTCAAGATATTGTTAAAGATTTTTTTGGTATAAAATCTAAAACCCATTATCTTCGAAGTGGTGAATTCTGGGCAGTAGATAATGTATCATTTGAACTTAATAAAGGTGAAACTCTTGGCATAATTGGACTCAATGGTTCAGGAAAGTCTACTATTTTAAAAATGATTAATGGTATTTTTATGCCTGACAGTGGTATTATTGAAATCAATGGAAAAGTAGGGGCTTTAATAGAGGTTGGTGCTGGCTTTCACCCTTTGTTAACTGGAAGAGAAAATATTTATATCAATGGCTCAATTCTGGGTATGAGTAAAAAGGAACTTGATGAAAAATTTGATGAAATAGTTGATTTTTCTGAACTTAGAGACTTTATTGATACGCCTGTTAAATTTTACTCAAGCGGAATGTTTGTTAGATTGGGTTTTGCAGTTGCAGTCTTTTGTAATCCTGAAATACTTCTTATTGATGAAATATTGTCTGTTGGAGATATTTCTTTTCAAAATAAAGCTTTTAAACGTCTTTACAGTATGAAAGAAAAAGCTAACGGCATAATCTATGTTGGGCATAATATGCAGCACATTAGAAATATGTGTGATAGAATAATGGTTATAGACAGTGGTAAAAAATTATTTATTGGTGATACGCTTGAAGGAATAAAGTTTTTTCATGAGTTTATAGCTAAAAATAAAACTAAGTCTGAAATTTCACAAGAAGGATTAGGTTTTAAAAGACGATATTTTTCAAATTATGATAATGAAGAATTAGAGATTCTAAAATTTGGTTTATTTAATTCTGATTATGAAGACAATATTATATTTGAAGAAAACCAACAAATTATTCAATATTGTATTATTAATG
>CAYLWJ010000167.1:0-2457 GCA_964387355.1 uncultured Actinomycetota bacterium
TTTGCAATCCAGAATTTAGTTGTAATGCAAATTCGATACTATCTCAATTATTGTTATATCAGAAATACAAAAATTACTATCAGCTTCATTAAAAATATCATCAATCTGTTCGGTTCCTTGTTCAGGAAAATACCTTTTAAACAAATCTTTAAAATCAGAGTCCTGGGTCCAAACTATTGAATCATACATCTTAGCAGTTGCATATATTATACTATCGGCCATCGGCATTTTAAATTTTATACTTAGCCTAACTGCAAGAATTGCTATTGAATTTGTTACATCTATAATCTTTGCTTGCTGCATAAATGCCATAGCTTTAATAGCTTCATTTTCACCTTTTTCTAGCAATACCTTTTTGTATACCTCATATAAATTAATGACTGATACAATAACTTCATCAATATTTTCAATTACTGGAGCAAAAAATTCAGCATTATTGCCATCTGTAAAATATTCTAACCAAGCAGATGAGTCAATTAAATTCATACCCTATCTTCTTTCATACCCTATCTTCTTCCCTAAAAACATCATAATTCATACCTTTTAGAAAACCTCGAGCATCTTTAATATCTTTTAAAATAACGTACTCTATTCGATCATCTTCATGAATTACTTGTAACCTTTGACCTGGTTTTAATTTTAATTTTTCACATATTTCTTTAGGAATTACTACTTGATATTTCAGTGAAACTGTTATTATCTTCATTTTAATCTCCATTAAAATTTCAATTATTTTTACATTGTAATATGTCGATTGTTATTTAGTAAGTCAATATTTTAAAGATGTTTTGTCATTTAAATGATGTTCTATTAGGATCAATATTAACATTTTTATTTGATTTTCAGAATGATATAATAAGCATAATAATAAAAGATAAATTTAATATTTAAAACTTAACCGGGCTCAACTTATTTATTAATTTATTATTAAAGGTATTTGTTATTAATAAAATTAGTAATAAAAAAATTTGGAAAAGAAATTATTAAAAAATAAAAATATTGAAATTTCTCCTATCGGAATAGGAGGATTTCACCTTTTTGAGACTCCTTTAAAAGAAGTAGAAAAAATCCTAAATACTTTTCTTGATGAAGGTGGTAATTATATCGAGACAGCTGCTCAATATGGTGATGGTTTGTCTGAAATAAAAATAGGAAAAAGTGTTTCTTCTAGACAAGATGAATATATCCTTGCAACAAAAACTCATATTAGAGATAAAAAGGTGCCTTAAAAACATTTGAAAGGAGTCTTAAAAATTTAAAAACAGATTATGTTGATATACTTTTTATTCATAAACCTTTACAACCCGATGTTTTAAAAAAGGTCGTGGATAAAGATGGTTCTCTATAAGCAGCAATACAACTAAGAGAAAAAGGTTTAGTAAAATACATTGGCATAAGCGGACATGGTTATCCAAGGATGTTAATTAAAGCTTTCGATGTTTTTAACTTCGATGCTTTACTTATCAACGTAAATTATTTTGATAATTTAAACTTTCCAGAAATACAAAATATTCTTATTCCAAAAGCACGACAAAAAAATTCAATAATTTTTGCAATGAAAGCACTTGCTGATGGACTTCTTTACCATAATACAGAAGATGCAATTAGGTATACTTTAACTCAGGATACAGATTATTTAGTTTTAGGAATTAATAAGTTAGATTATTTATATAAAGATATTGTAATAGTAGAAAAATTTAAACTAATTACAAATAATGAACTTGAAGATATATTAAAAAATGACCAATTGCTTTCTAACTATGTTTGCAGACAATTCAAAAAATGCCTTGTATGCCCACTGGATATAAATATTGCCGAAATTTTTAGGATTGAAGGTATCTTTTATAGACAACTTTATGATGGAATTATTAGGGACCCAAAAGAATATTGGCTAAGAGAAACATTAAGATTTTGGTTTGATGATAAAGAATTTGCTTATAAAGAATATAAAAAACTTAAAGTAAAAGCCAACAAATGCAACGAATGCGGACAATGTCTTGATAAATGTCCTTACAATATTAATATTATAGATAAATTAAAAATTTGCCATTTTAAATTATCTAAAAATCCAAAAGAGTTTAAAGATAATCAAAATATTGTTTATTAAATTAATTTAACCACTTTAATTCTCAATAACATTATAAAAGTGTATTATTGATCTGTAGTATAGAATAAAAATACTGTAACTATAGAATATTATCTTTACCTGTAGTTATTAAAATATTGTCATTTTTTGTTATTAAAATTGGTCACAGAAAAGTTATTAATAGATATTTACAATTTTTGAACAAATAAAAATCTTTAATTTCCTGAATTGATTTTTTAAGTATTCCTATATTATTTGATTTATGTGATTTTACTAATTTACGCTATACCCAACAATATACTGTTTAGCAAGATTCGATATTTACCTCTTATAATAGTTACTTGCAATATTAAATAAAAATATTTTAAAAA
>CAYLWJ010000168.1:0-1787 GCA_964387355.1 uncultured Actinomycetota bacterium
CTTCCTGATAATAAATTTTATTATTTTTTATTTATTACTTAAAAAATCAGCTTATTTTTTTTAACTTCTCTTTTTTTAAAATCTATATATAGCTTTTTTATTTATACGCTATCTTTATAAAATACTTCAAATAGCTTACCCTATTGTCACTTTTGTATTGATGTATTAATGTATTAATTATTTTGTGCTAATTTTTGCTAATTAAATACTACTTCTTCCTGATAATAAATTTTATTATTTTTATCTATTACATAAAAAATCCAGCTATTTTCTTTAACCTCTACTTTTATAAAATGATATATACCACCTTCCTCTTCTGAGACAAAAGGGTATTCTCCGCTTAATGCAGTAATTATATAAGTCGTTCCTTCATGAAATTGTCTATTGTAAAGGTGCTCATGTCCGCTAAAAACCCCATCTACATTATAATTTTTAAATAACTCTCTAATATAATCTAAATTTTTTTTACTTGAAAAAGCAACATGTTTTGAACCGTCTGTAATTGTTTCAGGATTTAAAACAGAATAAACTGGTGTATGAATAAAAATAAAAACCTTTTGGTTGCTTAAATTTTTTAGGACTTTTTCTAACCACTTTAATTGTCCCCCTTTTATTGCACCCCAATAACCCTTCTCAAATGCATTTAAAATAATAAAATAAACACCTTTATATTCAAAATAGTAATAGAAAGAGAAAGAATTTCCTGCATAATCCTGATTACCTGATTTGTTAAGTTTGTAATCTTGATTAGCATTCGAGTCACTAAAAGTATAAATCTGTATTCCGTTAAGCTTGGCTTCAATAAAAGTTTTTTTATTAATCCTTTCTGAAAAATACTTCCTAGTAGTATCATTTGATAAATCATGATTTCCAGGAGAAACAAAATTAATAATTGAAAGCTGTTCAACTACATCTAGGTAATCTTGAAATTGTCTTTTTATAACATTTTCATCAGTAGTTTGTCCATTTATTATATCTCCTACACTTAAATGAAAAGCTGGATTTTGCTCTTTTATAAGGCCAATAATCTTTTTAAAAACTTCAGGCTGAGGCAGATAGTCATCAGCTGGCCTGTTATCACCACAAACAGTAAATGTGAAAATTATATTATTGTTTACATTATTGTTTGTGTCATTGTTAGTGACGTTTATATAAATCCTCGAATCGTTTAATGTTGAATCATCTACTTTAGAATCATTTGCTTTAGAACTATCTCTTGTTGAATCATCTACTTTTGAATCGTTTACTTTAAAACCATTTACTGTTGTATTATCTACTTTAGAATTATTTACTTTAGAATCGCTTATCTTATAATTATTTACTACAAAATTATTTTTATAACCCCCAACACAACCAAACAATGCCAATAAAATTACAAGTAGGATTAAAAAAATAGAAATGCCTCTAATTATTATTTTAAAATTAAAAGTATGAAAACTTTTAAATTTATTTAATTTCAAATTTAATTTCATATTCTTTTCAAAAATCAATCCATATACTTGTATCTGCAATTATACCATTATTTTCCATAAACTTCTTTTTAGCTTCTGTTTAATTTCCTAATGTTTTCTGCTGTAAAATTTTCCTTAAATTCAAGCGATTCTTCACTTATTAGATTATTCAACATCCTTATCTTCTTTAATGTCAGCCATTCCTTTAGTGCAATCGTTAAAGATTCTGTAATATTTTTACCTTTTGTATACTTTTTTATCTCGTTAATTAAATCATCTGATATTATTGCTGTAACTTTCATAGTAAAAACTATATGATATATAATCCTATAAATC
>CAYLWJ010000169.1:0-4543 GCA_964387355.1 uncultured Actinomycetota bacterium
CAAATATATAATATAGTTTTTGATATTAATCTTGAAAATGATACCTTTATTTCTGTAATAATTTTTTCTAAAAAAGAACTAGAGGAAGGTCCATTATCGGAATCACCGATTTATAAAGAAATCAAGAGGGAAGGTATTCTCATTTGACAAATAATAAATTAACAGAAAAGGATAAAAAGATACAATTGGCTAAATATCGTTTAAAACAAGCTGAAGAGTCAATTAACGAAGCTATCTGTCTTCTTTCTGGAAAAGAAAGCCCTCGTTCAATTATTAATCGGGCTTATTATGCCATGTTTTATTCAGTGCTGGCATTAATAATATTTGAATCATATACATCATCTAAACACAGTGGTGTTTTATCTTACTTTAATAAGAAATTTATCAAAACAGGCATTTTACCGAAATATATCGGTAGTTCAATAAATAAAGCATTTGAGTTAAGGCAGGAGGGTGATTATCGTGAATATGCGGAGCTCAGCTATGAAGAGGTTGAACCATTTATAGAAAAAGCAAAGATATTTCTTTAAAAGATTAAGGATTATTTGGAGAAAAACTGTTTTTAAAAATCATCAAACAAATCTGCAATATCTTTAGAAAATATTCTATAATTTCTTTTTGTGTTGGAGTTTTACATCTCCTCCTCTTTTTACCAACATTGAAAGAACAGAGCGAATTATTGCGGTATTTTGCTTAGGGTATAATTTTAATTGACAAATATAATATTAATATATTAATATTATTAATATATTAATATTAAAGTTATCGATTTGAGCTTATACACGCTTTTGAAATATTGTAAGTTAATCCAGTTTGCTGAAAGGATTGGTGCATTAAATGGAGAAGGAAAGAACTTCTGTGCTGCTTGAAAAAGATATTATGCTAAAGTTAGAAGCTTTGTCAAGGAGTACAAATAAATCTAAGACATTCTTAATACAGGAGGCAGTTACAGAGTTTGTGAATAAAAAAACCTCTAAAAAGAATATTGGCATTATTGGCATTGCTGAAAGCAAGGATCCCAACTTTGCCGCAAAAGATGAGGAATTTTTAGAAAAATCCGGATTTGGAGAAGATTAATGGAAGCAATCATTGATACAAGCGCAATTGTTGGTTTGGTTGATAAGAGCTGCCAGCAGCATAAAAGAATATCAGATTTAATTAAAAAAACAGATTTTGACCTGATTATACCTTCCCCTATAATTACTGAAGCATGTTATATATTAAATAAAAAGTTTGGACATAATATTGAAATAAAATTTCTTGAAGAAATAATATCAGTAAATTTTTATTTTGAAATAATTAAATTCCCGGATTTGGCAAGGATTGTTGAAATCCTTAAAAAGTACAGTAACCTTAATATAGGATATGTGGATGGCGCAATAGTTGCAATTGCTGAAAGACTTAAAATAAACCGTATTATCACTTTGGACAGGAAGCATTTTAGTACACTACTGCCGCTTGGATTTGATTATTTTGAAATTTATCCTGAATAATAAATCTGCAATATAGTTTAGTCCTTAAGTGTTGGCAAAAAGTTAAACTGGGACTGAATTATTCAATAAGGAACTAATATTATTTATAAGAATTATTTATAAAAATTTGCTTTTGGATTCTTCAGATATAAAATACAATAACTGCCTGATTTCTGCCCAATTTAATGATTATTTTACTGAAAAGATGGGATATTTAATAAAAAGAAAGGTGGTAGTGATAAAATCAAAAAAGAAGTATCTTTCAAAAATGTCTTCTAAATTTATCTTTTTGCCTAACTCTATAGCTTTTTTGCTGTATGATTCATTCTTGATTACTTCTTCAATTGCAATGCTTAAATTTTTTGAATTAAGTCTATTAAATAAGATCGGCTTTGGGCAAATTCCCAGTCTGTAGCATTGTTTTGCCCAGAAAGGTTGATCCACATTATAAGGATAGATAACCATAGGTTTTTTTTGCTCTTATGGCTTTTGCTGTTGTCCCTGTACCTCCATGACAAACAACAAGAGCTACCTTGGGAAAAGCCAGCCATATGGAATTGGTCCTGTAATTAAAATATTCTCAGTTATATTACCTGTCTTTAAGTCAGTAAATCCGCTTACAATAATTACCCTCTGGTTTGTATCTTTTAAAACCCTTATAATAATACCTACCAGCTTTTCAGGACTTTTTACAGGAAGGCTACTAAATGCAAAGCAAATCGGGGATTTTCCTGAATTTAAGAAATCATAAATTTTTTCAGGGGGCTTAAAACCTGAAGTCTCATCCAGGAACCAGTATCCTGACATTATTGTATTATCATCCCAGTCTTTTGGTCTGAGTACAACATGACTGCTACAGGCATATATTACGGGAATTTTTTTGCTGTTTATTTCTGTAATACTTTTAAAGCTATCGCGCTTGGGTAAACCCAGCGTTGTTTTTCTCCAATTATTAACAATACCTTTAAAAGGAAGTTGCATGAGGCTGTTTATAGAGTAGCTTAACCTGTTTAACCATTCCGGCGTATCAATAAATACTTTAAGTGCGGGGTTATAAACTCGGAAGTTTTTGACAGCATTGAGACAGTTCCAGCAATTATGCAGGGTATATTAATTTTTTGGGCAATGTCAGGTGCAACAAGCACTTTCGGGTGATAAATGATAAGGTCAGAATCTTTTGAATACTGCCAGTAATGTTAAATCCCTTATGCATAAAAGGAAGGATTACTTTTTTGAAATTAAATAGAAGGCTTTTAGGGTAATACTTTAAAAGGTTCTTTCCTTCTTTGGAATCAAGAAGTTGTCTATAATCTGAGCTTACAGGACAAAATTCTATATCATTTTTTTCCACAAGCTCTTTAAAACTTTTTGGAGCAATTATTCTTACACTATAGCCCTTGTTTTTTAATCCAATGCCAAGAGCTATAAATGGCTGCACATCTCCTCTTGTTCCAAGAGTTAAAATAGATATCTGCATAGCTTTTTTAATGAGTTCTTGCTGAATTATTCAGCAATAACTAATTAGTTGTAACAACCACCATAATATATGTTTTAGTTTTAGGGTTATAGTTATTTGTTCTTAAGTTAATTTAATTTTAAAATTATTAAATAAAATATCAAATTTAGTTTACGGTTTTTTTCACACTATCTGTTTTTATTAATATTTTTATTTTCAAGTAAAAGATGAATTAAACTATAAAAATTATACTTTAATAGTATCACCTATTTGTTCATAAGATATATCTGGCAGGTTAGCTGTTGTTTTTGCGTGTTCTATTGTTATACTTACGACGTTGCCTTTTTTGTCTATATCTATGTATATATTTTCTGAAATTTCCCGGGTTTCCTTTATAACATTTTCAGAGAATTCTAATAAAGCAGTGTCAGTATCATTGAAATATTTTATTTTCATATTTTTACTCCTCCCTAAAATTCCTATAAAAAAAAGCATTATGGACTGTCTGACCATCTTCAAGTATTATAACTCTTAAATATTTTCCTTCACTATCAATTTTTGCCCATTTTCTTATTCTTCCATCTGACTGCATTTCAGTTTTTACTGGATTCTTGATTGTAAATTCTATCCATGCATCTTTAATTTTCGACCTGTCTGGTCTTTTTTTCATATAATGAAAATAATCTGAAAACTTCATAAAGATTTAAGGTAAATAATTTTTATTTTATCTAATTTAGTTTTTGCTGAATAATTAATAAAAATTAAATAATTTAATGAAATTTAAGGTCAAAAGTTTTAAAAAACCAAAAATGCTAGAATTATTCAGCAAGAACTAATTTAATTTTAACACAAATATATCATATACCTTATAATATGTTAAACAATTGTTCATGAATAATTTGAGCATTTTTATAAATTATTTTCATTAGGTTCTAGTTTTGGATAGCTGCGGCGTTTATTATCGCATATAAGTTACTAATGCTTAAGTTCAATTAGCTTGTTTTTTAAGGGTAAGCAATATCTTTATATA
The DNA here is from genome assembly GCA_964387355.1 of uncultured Actinomycetota bacterium. Classification (GTDB taxonomy): domain Bacteria; phylum Actinomycetota; class Humimicrobiia; order Humimicrobiales; family Humimicrobiaceae; genus Calidifonticultor. The sequence continues at coordinate 3,959 of CAYLWJ010000169.1, forward strand.
AATAGTTACCTGTTGTTTATTATAATTTTATATAAGTTAGCGTCTCAAATCTGGTGCTTCACACCACTCACTTCTAAGTTTTAGTTTTATTACCCTTATTAATTTCCTATACTTTATATAATTATTTCAAATATTTTAGAAAAAAAATTTATAAATAATAAAACAAATAAACAAAAATAATATTTAATACTATGATTAATCTCACTAAAGCATGGTTAAAATGTTGCCATATTAAATAAATGTAAATCTGATTCTTAAACCTTTAACTTAAGATAGCAGTAAAATTAAGCTTTTAAATTACGCATATAAAGAAAGTATTGGAAGCATTGGCATATCTAAAGTCAGGGAAATGGCTAAAGATTTTAATTTAGATATGTCAGATCAGGTAAAAGAAATCAGGGAGAAGGAAGCTTGCAGTTAATGACTAATTATTTTATTGATATAAGTGCTTTATTTAAAAGGTATTTTCCTGAACAAGGAACCGAACAGATTGATGATATTTTTAATGAAGCTGATAGTAATTTTTGTATTTCTGATATAACAATAATTGAGATAGTATCGAATTTGCATTACAACTAAATTCTG
>CAYLWJ010000170.1:0-14598 GCA_964387355.1 uncultured Actinomycetota bacterium
TAATAAATAATGATAAAGGAAAACCAATAGTAAATCTTTTAGGAAAAGCAAATTTATTTGCGCTACGAAATAATATTAAGAGGGTTGAAATTTCTCTTTCTGGCGTAAAAAATTATGCTATTGCTTTTGCAATTTCATTATTATAAAAAACATTATAATTAATACAAATTTTCTCATTAATAAATAAAAAATATAAGTAACTTTTTGTATACAACCTATAGTTAATAGCTAAATGGTATGCAGAAACATTGGTTTTATATGAATTAGCATGTATAATAACTAATAAATTAAAAAAAAGGAAGGGTAAATGAATAATTTAAATAACTTAATAAAGCAAATTGAAAGTCTTAATCCTGGTAAGAATATCTTATCGGTTTTTGACAGCAGTTTTAAAAGATATGGTATGGTGTATACTGATTTTAAAGTTGATGATTTAATGAAATATATTGAGTCAAACAATATTGTAAAAGATGAAATTGTTTATATAGCAGATATTCCAGAAATGAGAAAAGAATTGTCTGCTCAATTGGACCCAATAATAAATACTATTTATGCTGGGTTGGATGTACAGGTTGGTGTTTGCTATGGGAAAAATAATGCTCTTAATGCACTTGAATATCACCAAGGAAGCGAGGTCTATATTGTTGGCGAAGATATGATTATGCTTCTTGGTAGTGATGAAGATATAAAATGGCCAGAAGGAACTTATGACTCTTCTCTTATTAAGTTTTTTTATACCCCAAAAGGGACTGTAATTGAATTAAAGGGCGGATGCCTACATTATGCTCCGGTAAATGTTTATGAAAAAAAAGGTTTTAATGTAATTGTCAGCTTATTAAAAAACACCAATACTCCATTAGATTTTAAAATTGGCAACAATTTTGGCAACAATTTTAAAGATAAGCTTTTAATTGCTAAAAATTCTTGGTTTATTGCACACCCTGAATTTAAAGCAGCAAAAGAATCAGGCTGGCATTTAGGAATAAATGGAGAAAATTTTGTATTTAAAACATTATAAAAACCAAATAAAAATATTTAATCGTGTTAGTAATTGTATTTGAAAGTTTAGTCTGCTTTTAGATTATGCATTTAAGACTACTCATATTTTAGGTCAAATTTACAAATTAATTCGTTATTATTTATTAGAAGTTCAAAATTGCTTGTAATTTTTAAGAATTTTGATAAATTTTAATTTTTTATTATTAAGTTTAGCCTTTATAGGTGGTAAAATTATATATCTTTTATAAACTCAAATTGTGAAAGACCATTGCATAAATTTATAAGTGTAAAAAACTTTAAATAAATAAAACTATGAATATGGCGTCATTAGTTTTAAAAGGAAGTAGAGTTGCACAGATTGATGCAAAATGCATTGCCTCCGGTATAGATTCTAAGTGGTTGATGCAAAATGCAGGAAAAGCTGTTGCAGATGTCATTTTAAGAGACATAAAAGATATAAAAGATGCGATATCTGCTATAAATAAAGATACAAGTAAAGAGACTAATAAAGATATAAAATATAAGATAAATAAAATAGATACAATAAATTTAGATGTAGCGGATTTAGCAAAAAGCCCTTTAATTAGCATTGCTATAGGCATTTTTAAAGGTTTCTTAAATGGAGTAATAGTATGCGGAAGCGGAAACAATGGAGGAGATGGTTTTGTTGCTGCAATAGAGCTTATAAATTTTTTTTCAAAGAGCGTATACAAAAATTCTAAAAACTCCTTTAAAAAAGACAACCCCAAAGAATCCAAAGATTATAAAGCAGAAAATTTGCAAACTAAAGATGCTGATAGTACTGATAGGGCTTCGCTTGAACAAAAATGTGAACAAGACAATCAACAATTTTTCAATCAACAATTTTTTAAAGATTTAAAATTAAATTTAAAAATATTTTACTTAAATCCTATTGAAAAATTTACTGAAGATACCAGATATTATTTTGATAAATTAAGCCAGCTTTTAAAAACTAATTTAAAAAAAGTTGAAGCTTCAATTAGTTATTTAGATTATGATGATAAAAAACAAAGAGAAAGCTTCATAAATTCTATAAAAAGTGCAGACTTTATTGTGGATGCTATATTTGGAACTGGGCTGCACGGAAAAGAAATTTATGGGAATGCAAGAAGAATTATAGAAGAAATTAATAGTATTAACGATAAGATTAAATTTGATAATCAGGCTAATATTAATCATAAGACTAATCAGGCTAAGCCTAATTATAAAAATAATCAGCCTAGTACTAATAATAACACCAATCAGTCCAGCATTATTAATCTGATTAAGGAGAATCAAATTACTTCTGATACCAATTTTAATGATACCCATTTTAATGATACTTCTTTTAATGATATACATTTAAATGATACCAATTTTAATGTTACCCATTTAAATAATACCCATTTTAAAAAGCTTGTATATTCTGTTGACATTCCATCCGGAATTGATTCTGATAACGGTAAGATATTGGGAACTGCAATTAAGGCTGATAAAACGATAACTTTTGGTTGTAAAAAATTTGGTCTTGTAGTTTACCCAGGAAAAGAATATGCAGGAAAGTTAATAGTTGCTGATATAGGTATTCCTAAGGAGTATTTTTTACAATATGAAAAATATTTTGAAATTGATCTTAATTTAGTCATTTCAAAAATTCCTTACAAAAGTCCTTATACTTATAAACATGCTGTTGGTAAATTGCTTGTGGTTGCTGGCTCTCTTGGATATACCGGTGCGGCAAGTATGACTTGCCTTGCCGCTTTACGAGCAGGGGCTGGAATTGTTACTTTGGTTTGTCCATGGGAACTAAACAGCATTTTTGAGGTTAAACTTACCGAAGTAATGACTTATCCCGTTGAGCAAACTGATGATATAACATTACACTTAGATTCTTTTGGTGAAATTGAAGAGTTAAGTTTGAATTTTGATGCTTTAGCTATTGGACCTGGGATTTCAAGAAATCCTAGCACAATTTGCTTAGTAAGGGAAATATTAAAAAACATAAAAAAGCCAACTGTTTTAGACGCTGATGGACTTCGCGCTTTATATGGCCCTATGAATTTAGAACAGGAAAATAATCTGGATTTGTCTCACGTTGTTATAACTCCACACAGTGGAGAACTTGCAGCAATTTTAGGAATAGAGAAAATAAGGCTGGAAGAAAGGTTGGATAGAAATTTAGAAGTTGTAAAAAAATTTGGTTTTGTGTCTGTGCTAAAGGGTGCATCTACCTTAGTAACTGAACCTTCTGGACAAACATATATAAACCCGACAGGCACTTGGGCTCTTGCAACAGCAGGAACGGGAGATATTTTAACTGGTATAATTGGTGCTTTGCTTGCACAAGGTTTAAGCTTAGTTGATGCAGCTGTAGCTGGGGTATTTATACATGGCTTAGCATCAGATATAATGGTGCAAAAAACAAGTAAGACTTCGCAAATAGCAACTGATTTGCTTGACGGCTTAAAAGAAGTATTTTTGCAAATTGAAAAAATTAAATATTAGCTAAATATTAGCTAAAAAATTATTAGTAAAAAAATAATAACTAAATATTAGCTATCTAAATATTAGCTATTATTGTATTATTGTGAATTTTAAATTTTAAAATTTTAAAAGATTGCCAAGGTTTATTTTAATTGTGAAGATTTAAATAGCGAAAAATTATTTTATTTTTTAAATAACTATTAAATAACTTTTAAATAAAAATAGCAGTTTTATTTTATTTTTACTTATGGTAAAAATTAATACAAAAAATAAAAGATTTACAAAAATTGAAATAAATCTTTCAAATTTATCCTCAAATATTAAGTTTTTAAAGAGTCTGCTTGTTAATCCAAAAACTAAAATAATGGCTGTAGTAAAATCAAATGCTTATGGACATGGCCTTGTGGACATCTCAAAGCAGGCTGCTAAGAGTGGTGTAAGTGCACTTGGTGTAGCTTTAGCAGAGGATGCTATAAAATTAAGAAAATCAGGAATTACTCTACCAATTTATATTTTAGGTGAACCGCCATTAGAAATAGTAAAGGATGCTTTAAAGTATAATTTTATACTTTGTTTAAATTCTTATCAGAAAGCAAAACTGGTATCAAATATTTGTGAAAGGTTTGGCAAAAAGCTTTCAGTGCACTTAAAAATTGATACCGGGATGAATAGGGTTGGTATTAACTATAGAGATGCTGTAAAAGAGATTCTAATGATTGATGAATTGAAAGGTTTAAAAATTGAAGGAATTTTTACACATTTTTCTTGTGCCAGCGAGCCAGATCCTTCTTATACGCTTATGCAATGGGAAAGATTTCAAAAAATTTTAAATGAAATTCAAATTAGACCTGTATCAAATAAAAATGGTAAAAAAAATGAGAATAGCAAAACAAATGATAATAAACAGATATCCAACAGTTTATTTAATAATATTAAGAACCCCATTATTCATTGTGCTAATAGTGCAGCTTTTTTTAGATTTAAGGAATTTCAATGTGATATGGTTAGGTTAGGAATTTCTATATATGGTTTAAGTCCTTTTAGTTGGGACGCTAGCACATGGCTTGACGATGAAATAGTTGCAAATTTAAATAAACTAAAGCCAATCTTAACCTTAAAATCTAAAATCTCATTTGTAAAATATGTCCCAAAAGGAGAAGCTATTTCTTATGGAGCAACCTTTATTACTAAAAGACCAAGCATTATTGCAACAATACCAATAGGATATGCTGACGGATATTCTAGGCTTTTTTCAAATAAGGCTTTTGTAATGATTAATGGTGATCTTGCTCCTGTTGTTGGCAATGTAACGATGGACCAAATTATGGTTGATGTAACAGATGTAAAAAATAGCAGTAACATTAAAGAAGGAACTGAGGTAATACTAATTAGCAATCAAAGTACCTGTAATACTAAAAATAGCGCTGATATTTACAATAATGCTGTTTCTGTTTCGAGCAAAAGTAAAATAGCTAACAAAAATGCTGCTGAAATAGCTGACAAAAGTAATATAGCTAACAAAAATGTCAGCATTATTGCTGAAAGAAAAGATATTGCTGCTAACAGCGAAATTTCTGGTAAAATTTATAATAATAATAATAATGTAGCTAGTAATAATAAAACTAACAATATTTCAAGTAGTATTGCAGGCAACAATAATATTACTTCTAAGAATATAATAGTAAATGCAGATTATTTGGCAAACTTAATTGGAACGATAAATTATGAAATTTTATGCATGCTTAAAGATAGAATTCCAAGAATTTATGTATATTAATATATACTAATATATATTAATTTAGTACGTATATTAATAATTAATAAATAAATAACTATAGTGATATAATTGACTAGATTTATTAAATAGTGGAATATTAATTAATATAAATAACTAACAATATATTGAACAAATAAATAAATAATAATAAAAATAAACAATAGGGGGAAGGGATTTTATATGAAGGTAACAGCATTTAATGGAAGTCCACATTCAAAAGGAAATACTTTTTTAGCTCTTAATATTGTACTAGAAGAATTAAATAAGGAAGGGATAGAAACTGAAATAGTTCAGGTTGGTGGACAAATAATACACCCTTGTAAAGTTTGTCTTAAATGCAGGCAGAAAAAAGATGGGTTATGTTATGGTTATGAAAATGAAAAAGATGACATACTAAATGAATGTTTGGCAAAAATGTATGACTCAGAGGGTATTATTATTGGTTCACCTGTTTATTTTGGGTCTTTAACACCAGAGACCAAAGCTTTAATTGACAGAGCTGGATATTCAGCAAGAGGTATAGATAAAAATCCTTTAAAAAGAAAAATTGCTGCTGGAATCGCAGTTGTCAGAAGACAAGGGGCTGTAGTGACTCTTGAACAAATTAATAATTTCTTTTATTTAAATGAAGTTATTATTCCATGTTCAACCTATTGGAATATGGTAATTGGAAGAGAGATTGGGGAAATATTAAACGATAAAGAAGGTGTAAGTACATTAAAAAATTTGGGTATTAATATGGCTTGGCTGTTAAAGAAACTCTACTGCTAGAAACATTGAGCATTTAAAGGAAAATTTGGCATCAGTAGGCTGGGAGATGGAAAAGCATGATTTAAACCTTTTAATGAAAAATTTCCTGATATTGTTGAGACTGTTGAAAATACAACTCTTACCAAGTTAATAATGCCAGAATAAAAACTGTACTTTAACTACTATAAGTAGGTGTAGATGTAAGTGTCTTCAGCCACAACAATTAGGTGTAGTTAGCCACTACAAGTAGGACAAATCTTATCTTTCCTAGGAACTACACAAATCATTTTAAGCCCTTCTTCGCCAGCTACAAACTGGTGGGTTTCCATAGGCTCTACAAAAATAAAATCATTTTTTTCAATTCTTAGTTTTTTATTTTCACCTAGTATAAAACCAGTTCCATCTACGACAAAAACTTCATGTTCCCATTCATGGGCATGATATGGAGTATTTCCAAATGCTTCTATTTCAAACAATCTCATTGCAAAATTTGGAGCGCCATCTCTTTCAGTAATAACTGGATAAAAATTAATACCCTTTGCTTGGCTATCATTAATTTCTTCTTTTACTAATTCTGATCTCTTTTTTATTTTCATTTTTTTACCTTTCACAAATTGTAGTTTTTAAAAATTCTAGTACACCTAATGAAAAATTCTAATATAAAAATTACTTTTTTAAAAGATTTGGTTGTAAGAAGATTTGCTTATATTACAAGATTTGCTTATTAAATAAATTTGTATTTAAATTTTTATTTAGGAGGTAATCAAAATTAATATATTTTTTACGAAGTATTTATGCATTTTATAAAGCCTTCTCCAAAATCTCTTTTCGATTGCTTCAGCATCCTTTTCTATTTTTGTAAGTAATTCATTATTTACGAAAGAGTCATTATATATGCGATAAAATATTTTTTGTTTTTGGAGTGCTTCTAAATATATTTTTATTAAACTTAATATAAATGGGGTAGACTTTATTTTTGAAATTTCTTTAATTAAATTTTCATATGTGTCTGATATAAGTTCAGCATATAATTCTTTTAATTCAGGTTTTTTTGTTTTAAATTCCAGTAAAAGTATATTTATGTGGTAATAATTATTATAGAAAGTCTTATAAAAATTTTTTAAAAAAACTAAAAAGTTACGTAAGCTATTTTTAAATTTATCTTTATGATTTGTATCATTTAAACCTTTTAAACGAAAGTTATTTATTGATTCGTTTACTATAAATTTGTTATTTATATAAAATGCATAAATAGAGCTTAAAATAAAATTAGGATTAAAATCACTAATTATATTAATATCTCTGTTAAAAAAATTTACTTCAATCTTATTTAAATTAATTTTTTGTTTATCATCTTTATTAACTATATTTGAACTTACTAAATTTAAATTATTACTCATAATAAAATTTAAATTTAAAAAAAATTTTAAGTTTTTAATTGCATAAAAATTTTACCAAAATTTAAATATTGAAATGTTAAATTTTGGTTAAAAAAATATTAAAAAAATATTTAATTTCTAAATTTTATTGACTTATGATACTTATTTGGTATCATAATAATAAAAAAGAATTAGTATTTATAATTTGAGCAAAAGGAGTTTTAAAATGTCTAAAAGAAAAATAATTAAAATAGATGAAGAAAAGTGCAATGGCTGCGGTTTATGTATGCCAAATTGTCCTGAAGGTGCTTTGCAGATGATAGATGGAAAAGCAAGACTTGTAAGTGATTTATTTTGTGATGGACTGGGTGCATGTATTGGATATTGTCCGGAAGGAGCAATCACTATTGAAGAAAGGCAAGCAGAGCCTTATGATGAGAGAAAAGTAATGGAAAATATAATAAAACAAGGTGAAAATGTAATTATAGCACATCTTAAACATCTAAAAGAGCATGGTGAGGAAAAGCTTTTAGAAGAAGCTATAAATTTCTTAGAAGATAATAAAATTGAATTTTCAGTTAAAAATTTAAATTTTATTAATACAAATATTATCTCAAGTAAAACGGATAAACCTGATGGTATAAATAAAATTGATGATATAAATGATATAAATTATGATGATGATAATAATAATATTGGTCTTGCATGCGGCTGTCTAGGCTCAGCAGTACAGGAAATACAAATGCAAGAAACACAATCCCAGAAAATAAAATCATTGGAACAATTATTGGATATAAAGTCACAAAAAATACAATCGCAACTAAGAACTTGGCCTATACAAATTAAACTTGTTCCACCTTTTGCTCCTTATTTAAAAAATGCCAATTTACTGGTAACAGCTGATTGTGTTCCTTTTGCGTATTCTAATTTTCATCAAGATTTTTTAAAAGGTAAAATACTTCTCATTGGTTGTCCAAAGCTTGATGATTTTAATTATTATAAAGATAAAATGACACAAATTTTTAAGGAAAATGATATTAAATCTGTCACTTGCATACACATGGAGGTTCCATGCTGTTTTGGATTGGTTAGTTTAATAAAAAATGCTATTAGTGACTCTGGAAAAAACGTTCCACTTGAAGAAATTACAATCAGCACAAGAGGACAGAAATTATAAAATAAATAAGTATAATTAAGTAATGATGAAATAAGCGCAATAGCAAAAAATAAGTGCAATGGTTAAAAATAAGATAATGGTAAAAATTACGCAATGACCAAAATTACAAAAAGTTATAAATTTTTTGCTATAAAAATTATTTTATAAAAATTATTTTAAAAATAAAAAAATAATATTTATTTATGGTATAATTACCATAAATGAAAATATCAAATATTTGGCGTCTTTTAAGAATATTATTAATATTTTCAAGAAAAAGAAATATTAAAGCTGTTGATATTGCAAAAGAAATTGAAATTTCAGTCCGCCAAGTCTACAGGGATATTGAGTCTTTAAGACTTGCAGGTATACCTATTTATTCTGGGAAAAATGGATTTAATATCGTTGAAGATTTTTTCCTGCCTAAAATTAGTTTAGAAATTCCTGAAGTATTAACATTATTTTTATTATGCTCCTCTATTAAGGAACAAAAAGGTACACCATACAGCGAACTTCTCACAAGTGCTTGTGATAAAATTTTTAATGCCTTGCCTGAAAATATTAAGAAGGTTTTTTTGGGGTTTTCATACGAAGGGGATATTATAGATTTTGGGTTTTCTACTAAAGTTAATTATGAGAAGATAGATGAGATTTTTAAGCTTGTTTATAATGCAACAATTTTAAAAAAGAAATTAAAAACAGATTATTATAGTTTAGAAAATGAGCAGCTTAAAGAAAGGATAATTAATCCTTATGGACTGAAATTTTATTTTGGGATATGGTATCTTGTTGGTTTTTGTAATTTAAGAAACGAAATACGCACATTTAGAATAGACAGAATAAAAAAAGCTCAAATTCTTGATGAGTCATTTGAATTGCCTTCAAATTTTAGTATTGATGATTATTTTGAAGATAGCTGGGGAATAAGAAAAGGCCCTAAAAAATTTGTTAAATTGTTATTTTCAAAAAAAGTAGCAAACTTTATTTTGGAATGTATTTGGCATCCTTCACAGAAATTAAATAAAAGAAAAGATGGCTCTGTTTTAGCTGAATTTAAAGTTGCTGGTCTAAATGAAATAAAAATTTGGATTTTAGGTTTTGGTGAGCATGTTAAGGTTTTAGAGCCTCAAGAGCTTGCCCAAGATATAAAAAATACCTCATTAAAAATTCATAATTTGTACTGCTAATTACTGCTAATTATATTATTATTATTATTACCACCACTACCACCACCACCACCACCACTACTACTACTACTAAGTATTGCTATTGGTTAGAATACTATTAAATATTATTATTATTATATTATTATTGTATTACTATCATCATCATATCATCACTATCATTATTACTTATTTCTACTTTTATTATTAGGACAATTGTTGCATTAATATTTTTGTTTCAATCATTTTGTTATTATCTCATCTCTGCTAAATACTGATTATTAATGCTTATTAATGCTAATAATTACAACTAATGATTGCTGACTAGTGCTAAAAAAATTTATTTTCTTATTTAAAAACTGACAAACAGTTGTCACAAACAATATATATAATAAGCCTTATAAATCTTAAAATTAAAAACTTTAAAAGAAAAAATATGTTTTAAAAAAAATAATTATAAAAATACGAAAGGCTTTGAAAAAAGCATCTTTTAAAACTGAGAAAATAGAAAAAATAAAAATATAATGTAAATTTTAATAAAGAAAGGAGATTTAAAATGAATAAAAATATTATTGAATTTATAGATGCAATTAAATTTAAAAATGTAAGGGAATTTAACAGTATTGCAGTCTTGCCAATGTTTTTGGAAAAGCAGTCTGGACTCCTATATGTTACCCTCGATGAGGCAATAAGCTCAGGCTGGCTAAAAATAACTGAAGTTGATGAGCATGGTCATGTCCCTGAGCTTATTGCCAGAAATATAAGTGATAATTTAATACTTATAATTGATGGAGAAGAGGTAATTGGAGCTAAGCAAAATAGAATCTTAAATACAACAGTTCTAATTGATAAAAAATCAGAATTAAAAATTCCAGTTAGCTGTGTTGAACAGGGCAGGTGGAATTATGTATCTAAAGAGTTCACTTCTTCAGAAAATGTTCTAAATTATAAAACAAGGGTGGTTCATTCTGCTATTTTAAAAGAAAATTTAAAAAAAAATAGAATCTATTATTCTGATCAAGGTCAGATTTGGGATGAGGTAGACTTGCTTTCAAAAGACTTAAAAGTTAAATCAAACACTGGAGCAATGAAAGATGTTTATAAGACTTATGATCAAAAATTAAATGAATATATTAATAATTTCCCTTTAGAGGAAGAACAATGCGGTATTTTTGTTTTTTTAGATGGAAAAGTTGCTGGATTTGATTTAGTCTCAAGACCACAAGCATATAAATATTTGCATAAAAAAATTTTAAGAAGTTATTGTATGGAGGCAATTAGATTGGATTCTGTCAGGAAAGAGGAAATGGGAAGTAATTCAAATCAAAAACAGCCAGTTGTATCAATTGATAGAGCAAAATATTTCATTGAAGAAATAAAGCAATGTAATGAAAACCATTTTAAGGCAATTGGCCTTGGCGAAGATTATAGATATGAAAGCAAATATATTATTGGTTCAGCACTTGTATATGAAAAAACTCCAGTGCACATGTCATTTTTTAAGTTAGATGATAACACTATTAGGGATAATAAGAAAAGAAATATGAGAGAATTCATTGATGATGTAATTATTAATAATAATTATGGAGATGTCTTTATTAACGGAAATATGACAAGTTATACTCAAAGGAAAAAGAATAAAAGCAAAAATAGAAATCAAGATAGCAATAGAAATCAATAAAGCTTATTAGTTGAATAATAATATTTTATCAACAAGTACTCAAACAACCTGGAGAATTTGTAACATGAATCTTGCAATTAGAGGTATTGAGGGTAATATAAAATGGGGTAATAGTTTTACAAATGACTTACATAAAGATTTAAAAGCAGATTATATACTTGCCAATCCTCCTTTTAATGACTCTGATTGGGGAGGGGAAAATCTAAAAGAAGATGTCAGATGGAAATATGGAATTCCCCCAGCATCAAATGCAAACTTTGCGTGGGTGCAGCATTTTATTTATCATCTAGCACCTAATGGAATTGCAGGTTTTGTTTTAGCTAATGGTTCAATGTCGTCAAATACTGGTGGTGAAGGAAATATTAGAAAAAATATAATTGAAGATGACCTTATTGATTGCATAATAAGTCTTCCGCCACAGCTTTTTTATAACACATCAATTCCTGTTTGTCTCTGGTTTCTTGCAAGAAACAAAAAAAATGGAAAATTTAAAGATAGAACTGGTAAAACCCTTTTTATTGATGCAAGAAATATGGGGCAAATGATTGACAGAAGACATAGGGTGTTAACAGATGAAGAGATAGATAAAATTGCCTCGACTTATCATGCATACAGAGGTGAAGGTGGTCAGTATAAGGATATTCCTGGATTTTGCAAAGAAGCAACTATTAATGATATTAGAGAAAATGATTATATTTTAACACCTGGAAGATATGTCGGTTTTGAAGAAGTAGAAGAAGATATGGAAATATTTGAAGAAAAGATGACAAAATTAACAAAAGAGCTATCTGAATTATTTAAACAGTCAGAAATACTGGAAAAAGATATAAAGAAAAATTTAAAAGGTTTAGGTTTTGATATTTAAGACTTTAGAAATGAAAGAATATTTAACAAATACAGAAATTAATAATGGAGTATTTTACACTGTAGAGAAATTGGAAGATACCATTGTAATAAAAGAGCTTGAAGAACTTTACAGAGCAAATTTTAAAGAATCTTAAACTGTTGAATTTAAAAAATCAGTATCTGAGCTTGACAGTGCGCTAAAAACTATATGTGTTTTTTAAATAATAAGGGTGATATAGTTTATTTTGGTATAGATAATTCAGGAAATGTTACAGGCCAACTTCTAAATGACAATAACCTAAGAGAAATATCACAGAAAATCAGAAATAATATTAAGCCTCAGATTACACCAAAAATTATAACTGGTTATGTTAATAATATCCCAATCATAGAGATTTCTGTTAAAAAAGCATCTGATGAAATCTATTATTATAATGGTATTGCTTATGATAGAAGTGGCACAGAGACGGTTATCATGCCACCTGATGAAATAAAAAGAAGAATTTTAGAAGCAAACCAGATTGTTTGGGAAAGGCAGATTTTTAAAAATGCTACTTTGGAATTTCTAAATTTTTCTACAATAGACAAATTTTTAGAAATGGCAAGGGAAGCAAAGAGGCTTCCAAAAACTAAAGAAAGTAAAGAGGCAATACTTAGAAAACTTGGGCTGATTACTGATGAAGGCATAACAAATGCAGCTATTGTATTATTTGGTAAAGAATCAGCAAGATATTTTGAAAATACACTATTAAGGTGCGGTAGATTTAAGGATGAATTAAAAGAATTCTTTTTTGATATGAAGGATTATGGGGAAAATATTTTTGAAAATCTTGAAAAGGGAATTAATTTTATTCAGGAGCATATAAAAATTATTGCTTGGATTGAGGGATTGCTTAGAAAAGAAAGGTGGGAACTTCCTATCCTTGCATTACGTGAAGCTATTATTAATGCAATGATTCATATGGACTATATAATAAATGGATATATCTATATCGCTGTTTATGATGATAAAATTGAAATTTCAAATCCAGGGTATCTTATGAAAGGCTTGGAGATAAATGATCTATATAAAGAACACATTTCTGTTCATAGAAATAAACTTATAGCTAAAATATTGTATCTTTCCGGACAAATTGATAGTTGGGGCAGAGGTACATTAAATATAATAAATGAAATGAAAAAAGAAGAATTAGAGTTACCAAAATTCAGACAATCTGGTAATTATTTTACTATTATCTTTAAAAGACCGCAGAACCTGGAAGAAAAACTTACTAAGTTAACTTCTGGAATAAGAATAGATTTAGGTGACTTTAAAAATGTCGACATAAATGTCCCCAAAAATGTCCCTAATAATGTCGGTAAAAATGTAGGTAAAAATGTCGGTAGAAAAGAAAGAATATTAAAAATTTTAAACTATATTGAAAATGGTCACAAGTTCACAATAAAGTCACTTGCAAAAGAACTTGAAGTAACAGAAAAAACTATTGAAAGAGATTTAGAAATCCTAAAGAAAGAAAACAAGATTATATTTATTGGTAGTAAAAAGTCTGGAAGTTGGATGTTAGTTGAATAAGTGTAAATAATTTTAACTTAAGGTTTTTAACATAATTAACAATGATTAAATATAGAATAGAAAAAAACTTTAAAAAAACTGAAATTGGCTTAATCCCTGTGGATTGGGAAGTAAAAGAAATTAGAGACTTTTGTTTAGTAATTGGTGGTGGTACGCCATCAACTAAAGATCTTAAAAGTTGGAATGGTCAAATTCCATGGATTACTCCTAAAGATATGTCTAACATAAATAAAAAATATATTAATAGAGGAGCAAGAAATATTACAGAATATGGATTAAAAAAAGTAATGCTAAAATTGTTCCAAAAGGTTCAGTTATATTGAGTAGTAGAGCTCCAATAGGATATATCGGAATTACGACAAACGACTTAACAACAAACCAAGGCTTAAAGAACCTAGTTCCAAAAAAACAAATTGATTCTGAATTTTTATATTATTTATTAAAGAATAAAATAAATTATATAAAAAAGCTTTCGTCATGTTCTGCATTTCAAGAGATATCAGGAAGAATATTAGAATCAATGAAACTTCCAATATGCACATTTTTAGAACAAATTAAAATTTCAGAAATTTTAAAATTTTTAGATGATAAAATAGAATTAAACAATAAAATTAATTCTATTTTAGAGCAAATTTCTCAAGCTATATTTAAACACTGGTTTATAGATTTTGAATTTCCAAATAATGAAGGCAAGCCTTATAAATCTTCAGGCGGAGAATTTATTGATTCAGAACTTGGTAAAATACCTAAAGGGTGGAAGATAATAGTTTTAGATGAACTAATAAAAAGA
>CAYLWJ010000171.1:0-29776 GCA_964387355.1 uncultured Actinomycetota bacterium
GGTTTTCAATTGACCCAGATGCTAATGGCAGCAGTTGTTATTATTTTAAAGGTTCTAAGTCATATTCAATTACAGGTAAGTTAATTTCAAATATGATTCAGGATAAATTAGTTTCAAATTTAGATATACTAGACTGCAGAGTTCATGGGGCAAGCTATGCAATATTAAAGGAAACTGTAATGACTGCTGTGCTTGTCGAGCCAGGTTTTATCTCTAACTTAAATGATAGAGAAAATATAAAAAAGACTGAGTTTCAAATGGGCATAGTTAATTCAATAATTGAAGCTGTTACAGAATTTCTAAGGGAATAAAGATAAATTTTGCTTGGTATAATAAATTGATAATAAATTGATATGTATATAATTTATGATGATATTTTTCTAAAGCATAATACTGGTCAGTCACATCCAGAAAATCCTCTGCGACTTTTATCAATTATAGATAAGATTAACGAAATATATAAGAAAAAAATAGATTCATTTAACTTAAAATTTGAAAAACCTACTATTGTAGATGAAAAAGTTATTTTAGAAATTCATGACAAGAATTATTTAGAAAAAGTAAGACTGCTGTCACAAAAGTTGCTATCAAGACCTGGTACTTTTTATTATCTTGATCCAGACACAGTCGTTTCAGAGCATACTTATGAATGTGCCTTATTTGCAGCTGGCGCATGTCAAAAAGGTATTGATTTAATTTTTAAAAACCCTGGTGAGAATTTTTTTGCAATGGTTAGACCACCAGGACATCATGCATTTAATGACAGAGGAAGTGGGTTTTGTATTTTTAACAACATAGCAA
This sequence comes from uncultured Actinomycetota bacterium, assembly GCA_964387355.1. Lineage (GTDB taxonomy): Bacteria > Actinomycetota > Humimicrobiia > Humimicrobiales > Humimicrobiaceae > Calidifonticultor. The sequence goes on from CAYLWJ010000171.1 coordinate 802, forward strand.
TTGCAGCAAAGTATGCAATTAATAATTACAACCTAGAAAGAGTTGCAATAATAGACTTTGATGTTCATCATGGTAATGGAACTCAGGACATTTTTTATGAAAGCAACAATGTTTTTTATATTTCAATGCATCAATATCCACATTATCCAGGAAGCGGTTATTATACAGAAATTGGCAATAAAGAGGGCAAAGGATTTAATTTAAATATTCCATTAACACCTTTTTCTGAAGAGGTAGATTATTTATTTGCTTTTATTGAGCTTGTTTTGCCTGCTTTATTAAAATATAAACCGCAGTTATTATTAGTTAGCGCAGGCTATGATGCACATGAAGATGATTATTTATCAAGTATAAATTTATCAAGCAGCTCTTATTATAAGATAGCAAGCTTAATCAATATTATAAATTACATAACAACTGATATTTCAAATAATTTTAATAAAGATAATTTAAAAAGAGATAATTATGAAAAAAATAGAAAAGATTTCAAAGAAGATAAAATATCCACAGTCAATAAAAAAATAACTAATTTGAAAAAATTAGGAATAGGCCTTATTTTAGAAGGTGGATATAATCTTCGGTCATTATCTGAAAGTGTTGTAAAAACTATAGAAGGAATTGAAATTTTTAACTCTGAAATAGAACTAAAAAATGCAGAGCTTGATAAGTTTGATAAGTTTGATGAGTTTGATAGGCTTGATAAATTAGATATTTTTAAGGGTAATTTAAAAGATATATTTCTAACTAATTTAAGTGGAGGTTTTAGTCCAAATAAACAAAATAAAGCAACTTTTGATGAAATTAAAAAAATTTTCTTACTTTAATATAATCAATAAGCAAAATAAATGGTTAAGTTTACAAAACTTTATTTCTAAATTTAGATTTCTGTCATTTATACCAACTTTATTTTTGATAATATCAATTTTTACTGTTTTTGTATTTTTTCCATTGATTTTTTTATCTGGCTGCAGGCAATATGATAATAAATTAGATATTTCCTATTTTTTCAAAACTGATCCTGAAAAAGCAGTTATTGATTTTTTATATGCTTTAAATGGACATGATGCGGAATATATTTATAGTAATTTTCTTTTAGATAGTGATAGAAAAAAAATTAGTAAGGAAAAATTTATAAATGAGCTGACAAATATACTTGATAAGGTTGAAAATATTGAAGTAGAGAGAGTTGTTTATCTAGGCTTTGAAAATGAAATGAGTCAAGTAGTTGCACAGTTTTATGTTTATTATACTAATAAGAATATAAGCAGATATAAAAAGTATTTTTATTTAAAACAAGAAAAAAACAAGTGGAAAATTGTATTTGATAAGACTTTTATTTAAACCATATTTTTTGTTATTGATTTTTAATTATTTGTTTTTATATTATAATAACATTTAAATTTGTTTATAAATTTTATTATCAAATTTTTTTTATTGAGACAAATATAATGGCAAACATAATATATTATTGTATATATTATTGATTTTTATCGAGGTAGGCAAAATGAAGCAAAAAGAATTTAAAAAACCTGATGAAGAAAGCAAAAATGAAAAGAAAACAAAACTTCAACAAGATGTTAAAGAAGAAATAAAAAAAGAAATTGAGCAGGATTTAGAAAAAGAAATTAATCAATATAAAGAAGAGATAGAGCTTTTAAGAAAAGAGCTTGAACACTATAAAAAACTTGAAGAAGATTACTTAGATAAGTTAAAAAGAATTCATGCAGATTACGATAATTACAGAAAAAGAGTATTAAGAGATCAAATTGACACAATTGCAAGAGCAAATAAAGATTTACTTGAAAAATTACTCCCTGTTATTGATAGTTTTGACCAAGCTTTAACAATTGGAGAAGACTTAAAGAGCAGTGATGATGAGTTTTTAAAAGGTGTAAAAATGATTTATCAAAAGCTAATGGATATTTTAGCTAAAGAAGGAGTTTCTGTAATTGACCCAAAAGGAAAAGAATTTAACCCACACGAATGCGAGGTAGCAATAACAGAAAATGTTGATGATGTTGCAGAAGGCACAGTTTTAGAGGTATTAAGAAAAGGCTATAAACTAAATGATTTTTTAATAAGACCTGCTGTAGTAAAAGTTTGTAAGAAATAAATTTATTTAAAAGTCAAAAAAATAAAAAATAAAAAATAAGATTATAAAAATATAAACACATAAAAGTTAAAGTGTAAAAAAGAAAAAAAAGGAGAAATTAATTGATGGCTGATAATCAAATATTTGGCAATAATAATCAAAACAAAAATTTTGCTCAATATCAAGCATCTGGGCAAAACCAGTCACCTGGGCAAGGCCAAGCTTCTTGGCAAAATCAGAATAATTGGCAGGGTCAGGGTCAAAACAGTACTTATTCTGGCGGAGCAGGCTATTCTGGTTCACCTAGAAGATTTTCACCTGGTTGTATTGGTGGCGTACTTACAGTCATTGTAGTTTTAATTTTAATTATAATAGCTGTTTCTGTAATTTTTGGTGGCAGAAATAATATGGTTAGAAAAGAACTTGCTGTTGAAAATGCCTGGGCTCAAGTTCAGAATGTCTATCAGCGAAGACTAGACTTAGTCCCAAATTTAGCAGAGTCTACAAAAGCATATATGAAGTTAGAAAAAGATATATTTAAAGCAATTGCAGAAGCAAGAAGCGGCATACAAAAAGCTAGTACTCCGTCAGAACTTGAAAGTGTAAATAAAGAAATAAACTCATTTATAAGGGATATTAAGGTTGTTGTTGAAGATACACCGGAGTTAAAGGCAAGTGAGGTTGTTAAAGACTTAATGACACAGCTAGAAGGGACAGAAAACAGAATTACTGTTGAGAGAATGCGTTATAATGAAGCGGTGCAAGATTATAATACTTATATTAGATTATTTCCAAATAATTTTGTAGCAAGTCTTTTTGGTTTTCAACCTAAAGAGTTTTTTGAAGCTCAGCCAGGCGCTGAGATTGCACCTGAAATAAACTTAAACCTTGAAGAATAATTTTTTATAATAACTATAATAACTACAATAATAATTTAAAAATATTAAGTAAAAAGTATAATCACTAAGAGATTTTTTTTAAACTATTAAGAAAATACATATTAATTTTATTAATTTATGCTGAAATCACACTTAATAACACATATAATAAAAATAAGAAATTATATTTTTTTTAATAAGCAAAAATTTTTTAATAAAATTAATGGCTTTTCTACTTTTAACTTAAACGTTTTAAAATTTATTGCTTTTGCTTTTTTTATTTTTTTTACATTTTCATTATGCTTTCTAAGCTTTGCCAATTTTTTACATGCTGATGTTTCATATCCTGAATATACCTCCTTTGTAAATGACTATGCAGGAGTTTTAGGCTTTGAATGGGAAGACAGAATAGAAAGTATTTGCGCTCAGGTTGAAGAAAAAACAAGCGCAGAAATTGCAGTTGCTGTTATTGATAGTTTACAGGAAATTACAATTGAGGAGTATGCTGTAAAACTTTTTGAGAAATGGAAAATAGGTAAAGCTAAAGAGGATAATGGGGTACTTTTACTTGTAGCAATCTCTGATGGAGAACTTAGAATTGAAGTTGGATATGGACTTGAAGGTACAATAACTGATTTAGAGGCAGGTGATATAATTAACGATGTTATAGTTCCATATTTTAAGCAGGGAGATTATGAAAAAGGAATATATGAAGGTGTTGCAGCAATAGCTAACGAAATATACAAGGAATATGGCGTTGGCACCACTATAGAAACTTCACCAATAAAAAAAACTGGCTTTTTTGAATCATTAGACAGTTTTTTAAAAAATGAACAAAATGTTTGTTTTTTTTGCTGCATTCCTATTTTTCTTATTGGTGCAATTTCATCAGCTATAAGTAGTATTTTACGAAGAAAATGTCCTAAGTGTAAAAAATTAAAACTTAAAATAAAACAAGTTATTATTCAACAGCCTACATACTCATCAACTGGAAAAATGTTGGAGACTAGAACTTGCTCAAGCTGTGGCTATAGTGATCAAAAAGTTGTAACTCTGCCTAAGAAAGGCAGCACTTCTTCAGGAGGCTTTTATGGTGGCGGTTCTTCAGGAGGTTTTTCTGGTGGCAGCAGAGGTGGCGGTTTTGGCGGCTTTGGTGGCGGCTTTTCAGGCGGTGGGGGTGCTAGCGGAAGATGGTAAATTTTTTCCAGATTAACTCACTTGAGCAGTTAGTACTTAAAGCAAAAGAGGATAAGCTTGTTAATGAAAAACTTATTGAGCAATTTAAGCCTTTTATTGCAAGTGTTATTCAAAAGCGAATTGGGAAATATCTAGAATATGGTGTAGATGACGAGCTTTCTATTGGTCTTATTGCTTTTAATGAAGCAATTCACAACTATGATTATAAAAAGGGTAAGTTTTTAAGCTTTGCTCGGCTGGTAATAATTAATAGATTGATTGATTATTATAGAAAAGAAACAAAATTAAAAACTGTTTCTTTAAACGGATATAATAAAAATGGAGATAATGAAGAAAATGCAGTTATTGAACTTTTAGATAAAAAGGCAGTTGAAAAATTTTTATATAGAAGTGAAGACGAAGAAAGAAAGTTTGAAATTATTGAATACACAAGAATATTAAAAGAATGGAATATTAATTTTTCAGACCTTATAAAAATTTGTCCTAAACAAGAAAATCTTAGGAATGACTATAAAAAAATTGCAGAAAAAATTGCTTCAGATGACTATCTTTTTAATGAATTGTGTAAAACTAAAAGACTTCCAATAAAACAATTAGAAAAGCTATTTCCTATACATCGAAAAAAAATTGAAAGAGGACGAATATATATAATAGCGTTGGTAATAGCAATTAAAATTAAATTAAGTTTTTTACAAGTTTAAAAAATTTAGTTGTATTTAAATTTAATGTGATTAAAAAATGGAAGAAAATTTAAAAAATTATAAAAAAGCATATATTTTAGAAGTTCATAGAAATTTTTTAATTTTAATGACTTCGGATGGTGCATTTCTAAGATATAGTAAATTAAATAGCAGTATGTATGAAATTGGTGATGAGATAATAATAGAAAGCAGTGAATTAGAGAATAATGGCTTATGCTCTTATTTTAATAAACCTGATAAAAATTTTGTTCTTGAAGAAAGTTTTAAGAGTTTAAAATACAAAAATAAATTTAGGCTGTTAAGAGGTATTGCTGTTGGAGTAGCGGCAGTTGTAATTTTAACCTTTGGAATCTATTTTGGTATAAATTATCTTAATAAAACAGGTTATCTTCCATCTTTTAATCTTTCTTTTATTGCGTCTGCAAAAGATAAAGCTGTATCTGAACAAAGTTTAGCTTCAATGAGTGCCGAAAATATTACTTCTGGTACTGTAGCTTCCCAAAGCACTGGTACTGAAATGTTAGGTGCTGAAAATATTTCTATAAAAGAAGATGCAAACGAAACTGGCAGTGCTGATAAAATTGCTGAAGATACAAGTAATGGAGAGAAAATTCAGCTGAAAGAAAGCTTTAACTTGTCACCTGTAAACAGCAAAATTTTTGGTAAAGAAATAATTGTTTTAGATGAAAGTGGAGAAAATGTCATTGTGCAAAATCAAAATGATTACATTGAAAATATGCAAAAGCAGCCTGTTCTTTATGAAGGATTTTATAATATGAACACACTTAATACTGATTTTGTTGTTGATTATCCTGATATACAGATAGGGTATAAAATAAATGAAGATATAAATAAATTGCTTACTTTTAATTTTATTGCAATAAAGCAAAAACAGCTTTTTAATGGAAATATAAATGCAGTGCTTAATGATGAGAATTTAACAAATACAAGAACTTTTTCTATGATTTTTAAAAATTTTAAGTATGGTCAGCAAAGAACTGAGATAATTATTTTAGAAAATATAGAAAAAGGTTTTAAAATAATTATATATGGTTATTTCAATGAGTTAAATTAATAAAAAATTACAAAGTATTTTGTGTTCTTTTAAGATTTTTATATTAGCTATATTGTAATTAGTTCTTGCTGAATAATTAATAAAAATTAAGTAATTTAAAAAAATTTAAGCTTAGAAATTTGAAAAATATCAAAAATATTTGTATTGTTCAGCAATAACTAATTAAATATTTTATAATTGATTGCACTATCTGTGAGTTGTTTTTACAATTACTAATGTAGACGTATTCTTTGAGTATTATATTTATAAAAATGGGAGTATATCATGAAAAACAAAAATAAAGTTATAGTTTATTTGTCAGTTTTTATGTTGTTTTTAATTACTGTCAGCTCTTTTTTATTTGGTTGTTCTGCTATCAGGTCTTCAACAGAGCAAGTTGCAGTAGAGACAACTGTCCCAGGACAAATGACTGAAAATATCGGACAAGAAGCTTCTTTTAATAGGGAACAAAAGGCTTCATTTGAGGGTGAAGCTGCAGTTGAGGCTCAAGCGTCTGCTGAAGCAGCCATTCAGGATTCTTCATCTTCTGGGGAACTCTACACTCAAGCTGGAAGCTCTGATAAAGCTGTTTCACAGGCAATGGCTGCTAAATTAATTAAAAATGGTAATATTCAGATTGAAGTTAAGGAAGGCCAATTTGAAGCAGTTTTTTTTAACGTTGTATCATTAGCTCAGAAATACAATGGGTATGTAAGTAATTCTCAAAGTTATTCTGATTCTTCAGGAAAAATGACAAGTGGAACAGTTGTGTTAAGAGTAGAAAAGCAAAATTTTGATGCTGCTTTAAATGAAATAAAAACAATGGGTAAAGTTCTTAGTGTAAACATCAGTGTATCTGATGTAACACAAGAATATGTTGATAATGAAAGCAGGCTAAAAAATTTAGAAGCTCAACAGAAAAGACTTTTAGATTTAATGGAGCAGTCAAGAACTGTAAAAGACAGTATTGAAGTACAAAGAGAGCTTTCAAATATTGAGGGTCAGATTGAGGTAATAAAGGGAAGACAAAATTATCTTGATAATTTGGTAGCTTACTCTACAATTGAGGTTTTTATAACTGAACCTAAACCAATAGCTGATACTTCAGAAGGTGGATTTTTAGGTGCTGTTAAAAGAGGTGCTAGAGGTGCCTTAACATTTTTAAGAGTTGCAACAACTGTATTAATTGGAATAAGCCCACTTCTTGTTTTAGCAGGTATAATTTTAATAATAGTTTGGCAAAGCATTAGAGCAAGAAACAGAAGAAGAGCTAAAATTGCTAGTAGCACTTTGACAAATCAGCAAAATCAGCAAAAAAATAAATAAAGTTGATTAGTATTCTATTTTTTGATAGCAGTTAAGCAGTTAAAGTTAAGCTTAATAAATATGGCTTTCTATTTCAAAAACACGCTAGCTTTTTTCCAGAGAGAAAAAGCTAGCTCTGTTTCAGGTTTTTGCTCTCCTCTTTACAGAGGAACCATGCCCGCTTTAAGCCTTCAAAAGGTTTTTTCAATAGAAAGCCATATCTTTTATTTTACTTTGTGTTACAAAATTGAGGATGCTTTTGTAAAGTGGATTTAGTCTTGCTTATTAAAAAGGACAATCCCAACTGAGCTTAATACAACAATTACCCCTACTGTTACTAAGATATCGATATATAAGGGGTGCATTTGGGTAATAGTTTTACCAAGAATTATAGTTCGAAGCATATCTACGCTATAGGATAATGGGTTAATTCTTGCAACAAAATTTAACCACTGAGGAGCATTTATTATTGGGAAAAGTGCACCTGATAAGAAAAACATTGGCATTAAAATAAAATTAGTTAATACCTGAAAAGCTTGCATTGATTTTAATCTTGCGGCTAAAGCAATACCAAAGGATGAAATTGCCATGGCTGCTAAAAAAGTTGCAGGGATAAGCTTAAAAAAAGATATTAAACTTAATTTAACTTTTATTACTGGGGCAAAAGCAAGGATAATCAAACCTTGAATCATAGCAACTGTTGAACCACCCAGATTTTTCCCAATGACAATTGATGTTCGAGAAATAGGGGATACTAAAACTTCTTTTAAAAAACCAAACTCTCTATCCCAAACTATTGACATTGCATTAAAAAAAGCTGTAAATAAAACTGTCATTGAAATAATACCCGGGAACATAAATGTTAAAAACTCTTGTCCTCCGCCGCCACCGAAGAGTTTAAATGAGCTTGCAAGACCGCTGCCTAATACGAATAAAAATAAAGCTGGTTGTGCAATTGAACCAATTATTCTTGGCCTGTCTCTAAAAAACTTTTTTACATCTCTTAACCATATTGTATAAACACCTAAAAATTCTTTTCTCATTTTTTTTCTCTCCTATCTACCCATTCTTGCCATAACACGCATTCTCATTAAATCTTTAGCACTTGCATTTTCTTCTCTTATTTCCTTTCCAGTTAAATTTAAAAATACATCATTTAAAGTAGATTTTCTTGCGCTAATTGACAAAATTTTAACTGGGCAGTGTCTAATAAAGCTTGGTATAAATTTTGCACTATCTTTTACTTCAAATCTTATTTCATTGTCTTTTTGAGTTTCTGAGGTTATTGAAAATTTATCTTTTAAATATTGTACTAATTTATTGTTATCTTCTGAGATTATTGAGATTATGTCTGTTCCTACAGTATTTTTAAGCGTATCTGGACTGTTAAGTGCTACTATTTTTCCTTCATCTATTATAGCAATTCTATCGCAAATCTCTGATTCTTCCATATAATGCGTGGTTAAGAAAATTGTAATATCTTTTTCTTTTTTTAATTTAACAATGTATTCCCATATACGATTTCTTGTTTGAGGGTCAAGCCCAATTGTAGGCTCATCAAGAAATAGCACTTTAGGATAATGAATAAGTCCTCTTGCAATTTCAAGTCTTCTTTTCATTCCTCCAGAAAAATTCCTTACAAGATCTTTTTTTCTCTTTGATAGGTCAACCATTTCAAGAACTTCATCTATACGTATTTTTATTTCCCTATAAGGAACATCATATAGTAGTGCATGAAAACTTAAGTTTTCCATTGCAGTTAATCTATCGTCAAGTGTTGGTTCCTGAAAAACTAAGCCTATATTATTTCTTATCTTATATTTGTCTTTTAAAACATCATAATTGTTTAGTTTCACAATACCTGAAGTTAAAGGAAGCAAGGTGCATATTATATTAATTGTTGTGGTCTTTCCAGCTCCATTTGGACCTAAAAAACCAAATATTTCATTTTTATAAACATCAAATGAGATATCATTAACAGCTTTTACATCTTTAAATTTCTTCACTAAATTTCTAACTTCAATAATTGCTTCTTGACTCTTTAGACTTTGCTTGCTTAGACTTGCACTAGTTTCACTAATTAATACTTCTTTATTAAATTCTTTCATATTTTTCCATTCATAAAATAATATTTTAGTGGGCTTTTAATTTTTATAATTCCTATTTTATTTTATTGTTTATTTTTATTTGTTATTTATTTTATTAATAATTATTCATAACGCAATGCTTCAATTGGATTTAGCCTTGCAGCTCGCATTGCAGGATAAATTCCAAAAAATAACCCTACTATTGTAGAAAAAGTTAATGCTAGAATTATAGGAAAAGTAGAAATTGTGGTACTTAAAATTGTAAATTTATTTAAAATTATTGAAACAATTACTGCAAATACTATCCCTAAAATTCCGCCAGTTATACTTAATGCTACACTTTCAATTAAAAACTGAAATAATATATCTTTATTTTTAGCCCCAACAGCTTTTCTAATACCAATTTCTCTTGTTCTTTCTGTAACTGAAACCAGCATAATGTTCATTATACCTATTCCACCGACAAGAAGGGCAATTCCAGCTATACTTGAAATTGTAATTGTAAAAATACTAGTTATTGTACCGAGTATACTTACTAATTGAGTCTGATTTTGAACAGTAAAATCGTTGCTTTGATCAGGTCTAAGATTGTGGGACCTTCTTAATATTCTTTTTATTTCTTCTGTTGCTTGATCAATATTTTTTTCTGACTTAGCCTGTGCAATAATTAAGTTCACATAATCAACACCATAAAGCTTTTGCTGAGCTGTAGTAATAGGTATTGAAATTGCATTATCTTGGTCATTTCCAAATTGGTCTGTTCCTTTTGGTTTTATTGTGCCAATAACTGTGAAATTTTTTCCATCAACCTTTATTACTTTTCCTAAAGGGTCAATTTTGCCAAATAAATTTTTTATTACAGTTTCTCCTATAACTGCTACATTTGCAGAGTTTTTAACGTCACTTTGTGAATAAAACCTGCCTCTATCAATTTCAAAATTATAAATTTTTTCAGCTTTTTCACTAGAGGCATAAACAGTAACTCTAGTACTGTTATTTAAGTAAGAAACCACTGAAGAATTAAGAATAGCAGGGATAGCTCCAGTTATAAGTTTTGATTCTTTTTCAATTTTTTCTACATCCTTAATTTTTAAAGCTTCTCTATCCTTATCTTCTCCAAGCATTCTTTCAAAACCTTGCTGCTGTTCTTCTCTATTGCCAGGCATTATAATTATTAAATTAGACCCAATGTCTTGAACACTGCTTATAACAGATTCTTGAGCGCCATAGCCAATTGACATCATTGCAACGACGGCGCCAACGCCAATAATTATTCCAAGCATCGTTAAAAATGCTCTTAGTTTATTTGCGCCTAAAGATTGAAAAGCTATTTTTATACTTTCTTTAAATCTAAACATCTTCTAAACATTTTCGTTATTTAACATTCAATTTATTCTAATTTATTCTTTAATTTTAATATCAAATTTTATTACACTATTATTACAAATAGCTGCTTCTTATAAGCTGTTTATTTTATCTTCGAGTTTTGGCATAGTTTTTAAAATCTCTTCAGCATCAAGTGGTTTTTCAATTTTTTCTTCTTTAAAAATTAAGCCATCCCTTAAGTAAATAATTCTTTTTGCATGCTTTGCAATATCCAGCTCATGTGTGACAAGAAGTATGGTTTTTCCCATTCTGTTTAATTTTTGAAAAATTGCCATAATTTCTTCCCCAGTTACGGAATCAAGATTTCCAGTGGGCTCGTCAGCTAAAATAATTGAGGGGTCATTTACTAATGCTCTCGCAATTGCTACTCTTTGTCTTTGACCACCAGATAGTTCGCTTGGTTTATGTCTTTCCCATCCTGCAAGTCCAACTGCTCTTATTGCACCATATATTTTTTCTTTTCTGTTTTTTAATGTGTTTCCTTTTGAATAAATTAAAGGAAGTTCCACGTTTTGAACTGTGTTAGACCTTGCCAAAAGATTAAATGTCTGAAAAACAAAACCAATTTTTTTGTTTCTTATTTCTGCAAGCTGATTGTCATTTAACTTAGAGACATCGATATTTTCTAAAAAATAAGTTCCTTTATCAGGAGTGTCAAGACACCCTAAAATATTCATTAGTGTTGATTTACCACTGCCTGAAGGGCCCATTATTGCAATAAATTCACCTTCAGATACTTTTAAATTAACGCCCCTTAATGCAACAACTTCTACTTTTCCAAGTTTATAAACTTTGTAAATGTTTGAAATATTTATAGTATATTGTGCGTTATTGTATTGTGTATTATTTATTTTATTATTTATTATATTAGTAACATCCATCATAATGGCTAAAAATTTATTTTGTTTTTATTATTTTTTTATTTATTTTTTTATTCATTATTTTATTTATTTTATCATCTATTGCTTTTTTGCCTTGTTATTATTGCCTTTTTATTTATTGTGTTTTAATTAGATAAAACTTAACTTTATATAAAACTTAACTTGTTAAAACATATCTTTATAAATTTAGCTTGATAAATTTAGCTTGATAAAACTATAATATCGCCTTCTGAAAGGCCTGATTTTATTTCAGTATAATCATAATCAGAAGACCCTGTTTCGACCTGAGTTTTTATAATTTCCTTATTTTCTTTTAATACATCAACATATTTTTTACCATTCTCTTCATATACTGCCTGAATAGGAACATATAAAACATTTTCTATTTTCGATACAGTAATTGTAATATTTGCTGAAAAGCCATATTTTAAATATTGTTGTGATTGTTTATCAGGTGTAATTGTAATTTCAAAAGTAATTATACCTGCTGTGTTTTTTGAAATTGTAGAAATATTTGTAATTTTGCCGTAAAAAGTTTGACCTGGATAGGCATCTAAAGTAAATTCAACTTCTTGGCCATTTTTAACTTTTGAAATATCAGTTTCATTAATGTCTGATTTAATTACAAAATCATTGCTAATTATTGATATTGCAGGCACACCAGGAGAAGCAGTTTCACCCTCAGAGAAATTAGCCTCTTTTACTATTCCATCAAATGGGGCAATTACTGAAAAGTTATCAAATTCAAGCTTTGCCAGCTCAAGGTTTATTTTAGATAGTTCCAGTTGAATTTGAGCCTGCTTTACACTTTTTTCCATTAACTTTATTTGTGTTTGAGCTTTTTCTAAGCTGTTTATATTATTCCAATAAGTGATAGATTGATTAGATAGAGCCTGTTCATAAGCACTTTCTGCTTGAACAGATTGAGATTTAGCTGCTTTTTGTGCTTGTTCATAAGAAGCTTGGGCTGAATCAACACTTGTTTCAGCTTGTGCAATTGTTAAATCAGTTGCAAAACTTGAGTTTTTTACTTTTTCAAGGTAATAATTTGCATTATCAATTGCAACGCTTGCTGCTTTTATATTTGCCATTCCAAGAGAATTTGCACTGTCAAGGGCTTCAAATGCATTTTGGGTATTTTGTTCGGCTGATTTATTACTAGACTCTGCAAGCTGAATAGCTACATGATTAGCATCAAGTGCACTTTGATAATTAATTTTTGCAATATTAATTGATTCTTCTGCAAGTATTAGATTTTGTTCTGCTTGTTCAATATATAGTTTAGCTTTTGTATCATCGATTCTAATTAATACTTGACCTTTTTTAAAAGTATCACCTTTTTTTAAAGATTTTAATACTTTTGCAGACTGTAAAAGTGAATAACTTCTTTTATCCCTTGCGTCTACTGTGCCGGTTGCTGTTATCTGGGTAATTATATCCCCTTTAGTAACTGTAAATGTGTTAAGTTTAACTTCTTCTTTTTTACAACCTGTGGAAAGTATTGTTAGTACTAAAGCAATTATAAAAGTTGTTAAGAATAAAGTTATTAATATTTTTTTACTATTCTTTTTCATTTTTATCACTTTTCTTTATATTTAGTTTTGTATAATTCATTAAAAATTTTTTGAAAAATCTCTATAGCTTCTTCTAAATGATGTTTAAGAACTTTACATAAAATTTCATATTCTTGTTTACCTTTTTTTGTAATTGTATATACTCTTCGAGGTCTATCTTTATTTAAATCCCACTTTCCCTCTACAAATTTTTTCATTTCAAGTTCTTTCAATAGTGGATAAATTGTACCAGGAGTCGGACTCCATGTTTTTTCTGTTCTTTTTTCTATTTCAGCCATGATTTCATTTCCAAACATTTCATGTTCATTTAATATGTGCAATGTGTATAGAGGCAGCAGCCCACTTCTTGTTAGCAGCATGTTTACAAAAGGATTTACTTCTGAACTTTCAACCCAAGGTAAAAAGCTGCGTTTTCCAAAAATCCAATGACTTTTAAGATTGTTAAATATATTTTCTGCCATGTTATCTGGATCTTTTATACCTTCACTTATTTTATTTTTTATAAATTCTTTTATTTCACTCTCAAGGTTTTTATTTTTATCAAAATTTTTATTACTCATAGCTATTATTTTTTTTGATAATTATTGAATTCGATATATACTAAATTTAAAATATTATAGTGTCAAGTATTTAATTATTAAAATGTGAAAGATTTTACATTTTTTTTACTTTTTTATTTACTTTTCTCATTTTTATTTATAATCTATTTAATCTATTTTTTTATATTTGTTTTTTTATATAATGCATTTTTGAAAATTACAGAAAAATTTAGACTTTATCTTTTTGTTGTTGTGATATAATAGCTTTAAACAAAATTATAAATTAAAAATAAATTGAAAAATCTTTAATAAGGAGTAGAGATGAACGATTTTACAACAATTTCAGAGATTTATGCTAGAGAAATTCTTGATTCTCGTGGGAATCCTACTATTGAAGTTGAAACTGTTCTAGATTGTGGCGTAATGGGCAGAGCAGCAGTTCCATCTGGAGCATCAACAGGAGAATTTGAAGCTGTTGAGCTAAGAGACAATGATAAATCACGATATCTTGGGAAAGGGGTTTTAAAGGCAGTTGAAAATGTTAATGAAATTATAGCTCCAGAGCTTGAAGGTTATGATGCAATAGACCAAAGAGAAATAGATAAAGTGATGATTGAGCTAGATGGGACTCCTAACAAAGCAAAGCTTGGTGCAAATGCAATACTTGGTGTTTCTCTTTCTGTAGCAAAAGCTGCAGCTGCTGCTGTTGAACTGCCATTATATAAATATATTGGTGGTGTAAATTCCCATGTGCTGCCGGTGCCAATGATGAATATTTTAAATGGCGGCAAGCATGCTGATAATAGTGTTGATTTGCAGGAGTTTATGATAATGCCTTTAGGTGCAAAATCATTTGCAGAGGCTCTAAGAATTTGTGCTGAAATATTTCATACTTTAAAAAATGTTTTAAAAAAAGACGGTATGAGCACTTCAGTTGGAGATGAGGGTGGGTTTGCTCCAAATTTAAAAACAAATGAAGACGCTATTAAATATATTTTAAAAGCTATTGAACAATCAGGCTTTAAAGCTGGAAAAGATGTTTATATTGCGCTTGACCCTGCAGCATCTGAACTATTTAAAGATGGAAAGTATCATTTGAGTGGTGAAGGGAAAATATTAACTCCGCAAGAAATGGTTGATTATTATGTAAACTTGGTAGAAAAATATCCAATAATTTCTATAGAGGATGGTATGGCTGAAGATGACTGGGAAGGCTGGAAAATATTAACTGACAAACTTGGTAAAAAAATTCAAATAGTTGGCGATGATATATTTGTTACAAATACTGAAAGGCTGTCAAAAGGTATTGAGCTAGGAATTGCAAATTCAATATTAATAAAAGTTAATCAGATTGGAACTCTTTCTGAAACATTGGATACTATTGAGATGGCTAAAAGAGCTGGCTATACTGCAGTAGTTTCACACCGTTCAGGTGAAACAGAAGATACGACTATTGCAGACATAGTTGTTGGCGTAAATGCTGGACAGATAAAAACTGGCGCTCCTTCAAGAACTGATAGAATTGCAAAATATAATCAGCTTTTAAGAATTGAAGAAGAGCTATATAGCCAGGCAAAATATTTAGGTCTAGATGCACTCTATAATTTAAAGAATTTGGGTTAATTTTTAGCAATATAATAATTGGCAATAATTAGTAATAATTAGCAATATTTAGTAATACTTAGTATTTATTTAATATTGATTTAGTGTTTAGTTAGTATTAAGTTAGTATTAATTTAGTGTTGAGGTAATTTTGATTAAAAAATCAGAAATATTTAACAGTATAAATAAAATGCAATAATATTAATTAGTTCTTGCTGAATAATTAATAAAAATTAAGTAATTTAAAAAAATTTAAGCTTAGAAATTTGAAAAATATCAAAATATTTGAATTGTTCAACAATAACTAATTAACTATAGTGGCATTAGTCACTAGGTTTATTAATATTATTTAATAATATCAATTAACTTGTTTTTAAAGGCTGGAGTTAAAGACGTTTATAAGCAAAACAGTTTTAACTAATATTTCACCTGAAGTTAAAAATAAATTTTTCAAAGATTTTGATAAAAAAATCGATAAAGAACTTGAAAGCCAAATGCTAAAAAGTACTGAAGATAATATGAAGAAAGTAATTTTACTTACTAATGATGATGGTATAGAGGCAAATGGCTTAAAAACTTTATTTTGCACTTTTGCTGAAGATAATAATTTTGATGTAAGAATTGTCGCACCTGATAAAGAAAAAAGTGCAGTTGGACATGCTATTACTGTATTTGATCCAATTTCAGTAAAGAAGGAATTTATAAATGGAATGTTTTGTGGTTATTCTGTAGATGGAACACCAGCCGATTGTGTTAAACTTGCTATTACGGCTCTTTTGGAAAAAAAACCTGATTTGCTAATTTCAGGTATTAATAGAGGTGCGAATATTGGCGAAAACATAATATATTCAGGCACAGTATCAGCTGCAACTGAAGGGACAATTTATGATATTCCTTCAATTGCTGTTTCGGTAGATAGTTTTAAAGATGTTGATTACAGCCTTGCAGCTAAATTTGTGAAAAAAATTGCTAATTTTATATTGTATAGTAGCCAATATTATAAAATTAGTTTAAGGGGAGTGAATCTTCCTAGAAAAGTGCTGCTAAATATAAATTTTCCTGCTGTTAGTGAAAACGAAATAAAAGGAGTAAAAGTTACTCATCAAAGTAAAGTTAAATTTAAAGATATTTTTATAAAAAGGGTTGATCCTAGAGGCAGAGAATATTATTGGATGGATGGGGATTATGAGGCTGTTGATGATGACGACCCTGATAGTGATTTTACTGCATTAAGAAATAATTTTATTTCAATTACACCTATTCATCATGATATGACTGATTATGGAAAAATTGAATTATTTAAAGAAATTTTTAGCAAGAATTTATTTTAATCTTCTATAAAAGTGGAAAATATAATCAATACAATTAATTCAATGCAATCAACTATTGAAAGTTATTATGCAAATAAAGCAAGCAAATAAAATTATAATTTATCATAATTTAAAATAGTTTGAAAAAATGACTGAAAAATTAAATTCAGATCTTAATAATTTAGAAAATTTAAATTTAGAAAATTTAAATAAAGATAAAATTACTATTAGTAAAAGTTTGTTTATTAAGGAACTTTCAGCTGGTACAAATGTCAAAGAAGCAATTTTTCTTGTTACAAAAAAAGCAATAAGAAAAAAAAGAAGCGGAGAACCTTACTGCATTTTAAGTCTTCAAGATAAAAGCGGGTCTATAGAAGCTGTTATATGGTCAGATATTTTTTCTAAAAATAATTTATATAATGAAAATCAATTTAATGAAGGAGATTTTTTATCAGTTTCTGGAGATGTTTCAGAGTATAAAGGTGGACTGCAGCTTACTATAAGCAGTTTTAAAAAAATAAGGCAAGAAGATGAAGAGTTTATTGATTTATCTGATTTTATTAGGAAAACCAGTAAAGATATTAATAAAATGCTTAAGGAGATTTTTGGCTACATCGATAGTATTAAAAATTCTTATTTAAGGAAATTATTAAAAATTTTTTTTAATGATAAAAGCTTTGTTGAACAATTCTGTTATTCTTCAGCTGCTGTTCAATATCACCATGCTTACATAGGTGGTTTAATCGAACATACATTATCCACTGTTAAGCTTTGTAATTTTATTGCTGAAAACTACAAAGAAATCAAAGCAGTCCAAAAGGCTTATACACATATCAATGATTTTAAAGATTTAATAGTTGCTGGAGCAATTCTTCATGATATAGGCAAGATTGAAGAGTATAAGGCTGAAAAAAGCGGAGCTTTTATAAAAACTTCAGATAAGGGCAAGTTAATTGGTCATATTACAATTGGTTATGGGATGGTTTTGGAAAAAATTAGTAAAATAAAAGACTTTCCAGTTCAGTTAAAAGATAGATTGCTCCATATCATTTTAAGTCATCATGGTCATAAAGAATTTGGTTCTCCAAAGAGGCCAAAAACTATAGAAGCATTTATTGTTTATCATGCAGATCATCTTGATGCAGATATTGGCGGGTTTTCTTCTGCAATGGAGAATAATGCTGATGGTGCAGAATGGTCTGAATATTTAAAGAATTTTGACAGATCTGTTTTATTAAAAGAATTCAATTTAGAAGAAGAAAACAATTTTAATTTTGAAGAACAGGTAAATGAGAATCAAGTAAAATTATTTTAAAATTTATTTTAGTTATTTTAGTAGTAATACTAAAACTTATTTTAGTAGTAAAACTGCTTTACCGCAAATCTTGTTTACAGGGTCAGGTAAGGTAGAGATAAAAGGTGAATAAGAACAGTCAAGCATGTAAACATCATCAACTTTTAATTCAGCAGTTATTGCTGCTGCAAAAATGTCAATTCTTTTTCCAACTCCATCTTTTCCAATCATTTGGGCGCCTAGAATTTTTCTACTTTTCTTATCGACTATGATACTAATATTTATAATTTGCGCACCAGGGACAGCTTTAACATGAGAATAATACTGGTCTGTAATTTTTACACCATCAAAATTGTATTTTAATGCTGTTTGCATATCTATTCCTGTACGGGCAATTTCAAAATCAAAAACTTTATCTATTTTTGTTGCAAGTGAACCAGGAAAATACTCGTGCTCACCAGCGGCATTTGCACCTGCAATTCTTCCTGTTTTTAAAGCATTTTGGGCAGTTGGGATATACTCATATGATTTTGTAATAATATTTTTTATTAAGCAGCAGTCTCCTGCAGCATAAATACTTGAGTTTGATGTTTGCATTAAAGTGGAAACTTTTATGGCATTAAAATCACCTAAATCTATAAATGAATTTTTTAAAAAATCTGTATTTGCTTTTATGCCAGCGCATATTATAAATATATCTGCATCGATTTCTTCAAAATTTTCATATTTTTCATCTTTTAAATTCTTTTTATCTTTGGTGTTTTGGCTAATGACTGCTGAAAAAGCTAAACCTGAATTGCTGTTAAAATTAAATTTAACAAGGCTATAATTAGTGTAGGTTTTTATATTTTGATTTGCTAAATGCTGGTTTAAAATATTTACTATCTCATCTTCATAATCTGCATATATCTTAGGTTTAGCATCAATAATATTAACTTTTAGGCCAACCTTGTATAAAGCATCGGCAATAAGAAGCCCAATGTAGCCTCCTCCAATTATGCAAGCGCTTTTAGGATTATTCTTTTTAAGATAGTTTTTTAATTTTAGGGCATCATCAACATTTCTAAAATAAAATATATTTTTAGAATCAGCGCCATAAATATTATCAAATCTGACTGGCGAGGCTCCACTAGCTATTACAAGTTTATCGTAGGTAAAAGAAACAATATTTTCTGATGTTTTGCTTGTTTGTATATTATCTTTTACACTAGTTTCATCTTTTACAATAGTTTCATTTCCAATAGTTTCAAGTCTTAATGCTTTAATTTCTTTTTTTGAAGTGTCTATGCTTACTACTTTATGATTTAAGAGGATTTTTATATTTTTCTTTTGCTCAAAATATTCCCTTGAATAAACAAAAAGGCTATTTATATCATCAATTATTCCAGAGATGAAATATGGCAGACCGCATGAACCATAACTTATATGAGTACCAGCTTCTAATACAGTGATATTAGCATCGGGTCTTAATCTTCTTATCTGGTTAGCTGCTGCTAGACCTGCTGTATTTCCACCTATTACTATAAAATTTTTATTTAAATCTAAATAATTTGTGCCCATAATCATTGTATAATTTTTGGCTACTTTTGGTAACCATTATATAATTTTTAATGTTCTTGTAAAATTAATTTATTTTTATTTTATATTTTTTCTTTTAAAAATTAAATTTCCAATTAAAGAATACCTTAAGTCAATTGCTCCTTGTGGACACATTTCAGAACAGCAATAACATCTAATACATTTTTTGTAGTTAAAACTTAAAAGGTTTTTATTATTTTTATTAACCTCAATTGCATCTTGTGGGCAGACACCTACACAAATTTGGCACATATTGCATTTTTCTAAGTTCTGGTAAGGTGATAATGATAAGTTATTTCTAATGAATGGAAATATATAATTATTTAAAAATTTATTTTTTGAAATTGTGTTAACAATAGAATCTTTGGGCAGAATAAAATCTTTTATTACATATTTTTCAAAACCTGTATCATTAAAAGATAAAAAATTTCCTGTTTCATCAATGATTTTAATATCTTGCAAATTTGAACCAAAAATTTTTCTGTTTTTTGCACAAGTTAATACAGGAACATTTAAGCTCCAGCTTCTTTTACCGCCCATTATTAATGACATTATATTATCAAGAGCAACTGCATTGTTGCTTGCAATTATTAACCCTACATTTTTAGGTTTTCCACTAGAACCTGGCCCTTCCCCTTCCATTCCAATAATTGCATCCATTACATTTAGAACTGGTTTAGTATATAGATAAATATCAAGGGTTGCATTGCAAAATTTTTCTATATCCATAAATTTAGTATGTAAAATTGTTTTAGTTCTGCCATAAATAATTCCGTACATATTCTTTACTGCACCTGTAATTTTTGTAAGCGAATGAGTCTTAAATTTTGGAAGATTAATTATTACGTCTGATTGTAAAACTGGTTTTATTACTTGAAGCTGTTTTAAGACACTGCCTTCTTTAAATGATACAAATTCAAAATCTTCATCGTAGCTAAGTATAACATTTTCAATTTTGCCTAAATAGGCTATTTCACATTTTTCGTATAAATTTTTTAAATTTTTTTTTGTATGTGGGGTTGAGACACCAGGGCTGTCAGCAATTATAATTTTTGTATCTGAAGGGCAATTTTCTTTTAAAGCTTTTATTACTCCCTCTATAAATGCTGGGTGTGTAGTAACTGCTTTTTCAGGAGGGGTGGCAGATAAAAGATTAGGCTTTAATAAAATATTTTTTGCATTGTTAATATAACTTTTAAAGCCTCCTAAATCATTTATACAATCCTGGACAAATTCTGCAATTTTGTCTGAATCATATTTTTGGCATTTTCTTAATGAAACTATTGCTTTGCCTTCTAAAAAATTATTGCTACTCATTTTTTACTTGGCTTCTATTTTTTAAAAATATTATGTAATATATGGTATTATATAAGAATTTTTTATAAAATTAAAATAACAAATAATAAAATAATAAAAGGGGAAGCATTTAAAATTTTGTGATAGAAGTTAATATAAAATTTATTATGGGCAAGTATGGGAGTAGAAAAAATTTGTATAATTAAATCTTTTTTAAATTATTTAAAGTAGAATAGAGAAAGGATCGAAAATGAGTGTAAAAAAATATTTTACTGCTGAGGTTGCAAAGGAAATTGGTGAAAAACTAGGTATTGACTGGAGCAAGTTTGATGTTGAGCAATTTAGGATGGGTATGGATGTTGAGCTTGAGCATGGAAAAGTTGACCCTAATACCAATGTAACAAATGATGACCCTCTGCTTACTGGTAAAATTGCGCTTGCGCATTTAAATGAATTTCCTGATTACTATGACCGTCTTTATAAAATGGAAGAAGAAGCCGAGCAGTACTGGGAAAAAAAAGAATAAAAATTAAGAGAAAAAACTAAAAGTTTAAATTAATTTGAATTATTTAAAAAGCTCTTTAATTTTTTGAGAGCTTATCTCTTTATAGCTTTTAATTATATAGTCTGCATCTTTTAAGTCTTTTTCTGAGTATGTATTTACTAGTGCTATACAATTTGCACCTGCTTTTTTGGCTGCTGTAATTCCTACAACTGAGTCTTCAAATACTACACATTCGGATGGCTTAACACCTAGCAAGCTTGCACCTTTTAAGTATATCTCTGGATGAGGTTTTACATTTTTTATGTGATTTCTTGCAATTTTTATATCAAAAAATGGATGGAAATTAAGTTTGTCAAAAATAATTTCAACCTCTCTTATTCTACTGTTTGTTGCAAGGGCTACCTTAAAATTTTTTTTAACATCTTCTAAAAGCTCATATATATTCGGGACAGCAGTTACCTCCTTTTTTAAATGTCTTACATACTTCTCTTTTAAAGTGTTTTTAATGCTTTGTTTATATTCAAGGCCTCTTTTTTCTAATATTCTTCTAACAGATTCTTTCCAAATAAGTCCATATAAAGATTTTTCTTCTTCTTCATCTAAGAATATGTTACGTTTTGCAAAAAATTCTCTTGTAACTTTCCATACTATTTTTTCGCTATCAGCAATTGTTCCATCCATATCAAAAAAAACAGCTTTTATCATTAATTACTCCTATTAATACTCCTGTTATTTCTCTTGTTGATTACTTCTATTACTTCTGAAATTTAATTTCTACTAATAATATAATAAAAATTTATAAATAAAATTATAACAGTTTACTTTTTTAACAATATAATATAAAATGTTAATAATAATATAAAAAAATAATTAATATAATTATTATAAATTATTATATAATTATTATACTTTTTTTATATTTTTTCTTAATTTCAAGATTATTCCTGTTTCATAATAGTTTCATAATATTAATATTTTCATCATATTAATATTTTTAGTTAATTTCATAATATAAGTGTTTCATAATTTTTATTCAAGGCTTTTTGGTATAGTTTAGTAATAATTTTGTTAAAATTTAGTTAAAAATTTTTTATTTTAATGAATATTAAATTTGTTAAATTTATAGAGCCTTATAAAAAATTGCCTCGCAATGTTTATATCTTATTCTTTGCTAATGTAATAAATTCAGCAGGAAATTTTATCTATCCATTTTTAGCAATGTTTTTAACAATTAAACTTGGCTATAGTGAATATTTTGCTGGGGTTGTGTTAACAGTTGTAATAATAGCAGAAAGTGTTGGAAAGTTAATAGGTGGAAAGTTATCAGATTTATTTGGAAGAAAAATAGTAATTATTATTTTAAGTTTTATTGGGTCTTTTTTTTATCTTGCCATAGCATTTTTAAATAATCAAATTTTAGTTACATTTTTAATTATTTTTGGGGGTTTTATAAAATCAGGGGCATTTCCAGCAATCAATGCTTTAATTATTGATTCAACAACAAGAAAAAGCCGAAACGATGCATTTTCATTAATTTATTTAGCACAGAATTTAGGCTTTGCAGTAGGACCTTTAACAGCTGGATTTTTGTTTTTAAATTATATTCAATTAATTTTTTTAATTGATGCAATAACAACAATTATAGCTGTAATTCCAATAATTATTTTTGTTAAGGAAAGCCTGCATGTAAAAACTGGTATATATTTAACCAAAGGTAATGTTCCAATAAATGAAAAACCCCAAAGTGGAAGTACTATAAGGGTATTTTTTAAAAGGCCTGTTTTATATGGATTTGCTTTAATATCAATTATTTTTTCTTTTGTTTATGTCCAATCAACTTTTAGTCTCCCAATTTATTTAGAAGAAATATTTAAAGAAAGTGGGCCAAAGCTGTATGGGATATTAATGACTGTAAATGCTGTTATAGTAATAATAATGACAATATTTATAATATCTGCAATTAAAAAAAATAATCCAATTTTAAACATAAGTGTTGCTGGAATTTTATTTGCTGCTGGCTTTGGTATGTTGTTTTATTCAAAAATATTTATTTTATTTATTATTTCAACAATAATTTGGACAATTGGTGAAATAATAAGCTCTGTTAGTTCAAATGTTTTAGTTGCAAATTATTCACCAATTACTCACAGAGGCAGATTTAATGCAATAATATATTTTATAAATGGTATTGGTTTTTCACTTGGGCCGTTGTTTGCTGGTTTATTTATAAAATATATTGGGCTAAAAAATGTGTGGACTTTAATATTTTTCCTGTCAATTTTTGCTTCCATACTGATGTTACTTCTTTTTTATTTAGAAAAGTATTATAATTACAACTTAAATAGTAAATAATATTTTAAATAGGAAATAGTATTTAAAAATATAAGCAATAATAGGGGAGATGTAAATTGAATAATTTAATGCAGGGTGAGCCAAAAAACAACGAAGCTAATATTAAAGCTGATAATAAAGCTAATAAGAAAGCTGATAATGTTTTTAATAATGGTTTTCAAAACTTAAAAGCAAAAAAATCACTTGGAAATAAGTTAGTAATATTTGGAGTTATAATAGGTTTATGCATAATAATTTCAGCAACTATAGCTTCAATGACTTTTTATTTTGTTAGGACGAAAAACGAAACTTTAACTGTAACAGGTTCAGTAAAACAGAAAGTTACTTCTGATTTAGTTAAGTGGAAAGGCGTTTTTGAAAGAACTGTGCCTGCTGAAGAGTTAAAAGCAGGTTATGCACAAATGAAACAAGATCATGAACTGGTATTGCAGTTTTTTAAAGACAATGGTTTCAATCCGGAGCAGGTTTTAATTACGCCAGTCTTTATGGAAGCACCTTTTCAATATGACCCTAATGCTCCAAAAGAATATATACTCAGGCAATATGTTGAAATTCAATCAGATAAGGTTATGGCTGTAACAGACATGGCACAAAATGTCGGAGTTCTTATTGACAAAGGTGTAATTTTTTCAACATATTCTCTTGAATATTATTATACAAAACTTCCTGAGCTAAGAATTGCGTTACTTAAAGATGCAGTAGCTGATGCAAAACAGCGTGCCCAGAAAATTGCAGAAAGCACAGGACTTCAAGTTGGCTCAATAAAGTCAGCAAACGCTGGTGTTGTTCAAGTTCTTCAGGTAAATTCAACAGACATATCTGATTATGGGGCTTATGATACAAGCACTATTGAGAAGGAAGTAATGGTAACAGTTACTGCTATTTTTAATTTAAAGTAATCTTTAATTTGAAGTATGAAGTAATTTTTAATTTGAAGTAATTTTTAAAATATTTT
Organism: uncultured Actinomycetota bacterium; assembly: GCA_964387355.1. GTDB lineage: Bacteria > Actinomycetota > Humimicrobiia > Humimicrobiales > Humimicrobiaceae > Calidifonticultor. The sequence continues at coordinate 25,388 of CAYLWJ010000171.1, forward strand.
TATTTTTTTAATTTAGTATTTTTTAATATTTTTATAAGTATTTTAAAATAAGAACTTTAAAAAATTATCTTTTACCAGTTTTAGCTGATCTTCTTTTCTTACATCATAGGTTCTACCTTTCCAATACACTCCACTTTTACTTTTGCTTTTTACCATTGAGTGAATTGATATTAAAAGAAGGTAAACTACAGATATTGGAAATAAGAAAATATCGATGAAGCGATTTTTAAACCTAATTGTTTGTATAAGTTTTAATAAAAGGATAATAAAAATTTGCCCAATAATTAAACTTAGAAGTTTTTGCGGGAAGTCCAATAAGAAAATACCTAAAGGCAGTAAAATAAAAGGCAGCAAAAAAACAAGAAAAACAATGATTGTAATAAAGCTTTGTATAATTATATTATAATCAAATACGGCAGCTAAAACTTTAGAGTAGCCTTTAATTACTTCATTTAAGTTTTTATACATTCTACAGTAAAAATTATTTTTACCGTCAAAAATCATGAATTTATACCCATGTCTTTTTACTTGTTTTGAAATGTGAATGTCTTCTAAAATTTCTTTTCTTACAGAAAAATGTCCGCCTATCTTTTCATACACACTTTTTTTAAAAAGCATAAACTGTCCTATTGCAGTACAAAATAGTGGATTTTTTGACTTTAAAACCAATAAAAGTGGTAAAAAAGCTAATAAAAAATAATTTGCAAATGGCACCATCATCCTTTCATGAAAGGATACGGTAATCTGTCTTGCAAATACTGAAATTGCATCAAAATTATTTTCAAGCAATGCTGAAATTGATGCAGAAATAGAATTTTTAAAATGTAAAGTATCAGCATCTGTAAAGAGAAAGAACTCTCCTTTTGCAGCATCAGCTAACTGCTGGCAGGCAAAGCTTTTACCAAGCCAGTCATTAGGCAAAGGCTTACCCTCTATAAGTTTTATATTTTTATACTTTTCAGCATAGTTTTTAACTATTTGTGCGGTATCATCAGTAGAGTTGTCATCTAAAACTAAAATTTCATAATTTGGATAATCCTGTCTTATAAGAGACCTAAGACATCGCCTTATATTCTTTGATTCATTTCTTGCAGGGATTAATATTGATATTAATGGGAAAAAAGATTTTATATTTTTAAAAAAACTGCAATTTGAAATATTGTAATTTGAGATATCTTTAAATAAATAGTTATTAATTAAAAAATTAATAAAAACTATAATAAGTGCAATAAAGATTACTGAATTGTATAATATTAAAATGTTCATAATTAAAAGTATATTGCTTTTTATCTTTATCTACAAGTTTTTTAATAATTTGTGTTAAAATCTAAAATTTTCTGATAAGAAATAAATAAATGAACTAAAATGAATTATGTAAAAATCACTAAATACTTATATAAGGCATAGTTCTATTATAAATAGGAGAGCAAAATCCTTTAAAATTATGCAATATTATTCTAGATAGCAAAAACCTGACAAGATTATTTAAAAATATTTTTACTTTTCTTATTTAAATTTAAAAAATAAATTATAATAGAGAATAACAAAAGGTTGAACTATTATTATACTGATTGATATTAAACTAAAAGCTTTATTGGATTAAAATATTAAATAAAATATAAATAATTTCAATAATTTAATTTTATGAATAATATGAAGAATTCAAAAAAAAGTCCTGCAGAAAGCTTTGCCGATATGGTTAAAGAATTTGGAAGTTCAATAGCAGAGATTTTTAATGATCCCAATCTAAGCAAGAAAGCCAGAGAATTTGGACAGTCAGCTGTTTCATCTGCAAAGGCATTTACAGATAGATTTAAAGATGAAGAAGTAAAAAATAAATTTAAAGAATTTGCTAATGCAGCTAAAGTCTTTGGTGAAAGCGTTGTAGACTATTTTAAAGAAGAAAAAAAAGAAAAAAATAAAGACAATGATAATACCGATCAAAATATCAATCAAAATATAAGTATAAATACCAATCAGAATGGTAATCAAAATGGTAATGATAAAATAATAGATAATATCAAAGAAAATAAGGAAATAATAATTGAGAATGAGAGCAAAGTTGATAAACATGGCAAATCAGAAACAAACAATAAAGGCCGTAGTGCAAGAATCACAGGTTATATTTTTGCAATTGCTTGGAACATAATTTTTTTAATTTTTTTTAATTTTTTTAATAATTATATTGCATACTATAAATTTGATTATATAAAAAACTCATGGACAATAACCCCGCTTTTAACAGATGCTTTTAACTTATGGCTGCCGATATTAAATGTATGTCTTGCAGTCTCAATAATAGGCAATATAATTCTAATAATTAATGATAGCTTTTATTTTGATAACATTACAAACATAGTAATGAATCTTTTTGGAATATCTGTTGTAACATCTTTATTAAAACTTTTTCCTATAAATTTTGGATTAATTCCATATTCAAATTTTATTTCTATTACTTTGCCAATTATTATTACAATAGTTCTAATTTTAATTATTATTGGTTTATCAATAAGTGTAATAACTAGGGTAATAAAGGTTATTTTTAAATTGCTAAAAGTTGTCCAGTAAGATAATTTGCCAGACTACCTAAAAGCAATTTTTCTAGTTTTTGCTAATAATATTTTACATATAGGGTGAATTGTTGAATTGCTTTACGGAGTTTTAAAAAATTTGAAAAACAATTCTGAAGTGTAAACATTTAATAAGTGTCTTTAAAAGTTTTCTTCATTCAACCTTTCATATAAAAATTAAAATTTTAAATAGTTTAATTAATTATAATATTAATAATTTTTTATGTTATTTTATTAACTAAAAAATATTAAAAAGTATTGTTTAATTATTGACATCATTTAATTTATATGTAATAATACATCTAAATATACAATAATATATATTAAAATAAATACTTATTTTGATATAAATATTATAAATATAATTAATTGTAAGTTTATCAACGGTTTTGTATAAATCCTAAACTTAGTTTTTTAAAAATTTCAAAATTTATTTTAAAACTAAAAATAGGTAAACAGGTGAAGCTGAAATGGAAAATTTTTATAGAGTTGATGAAGTAGCAGAAATTTTTAAAGTAAAACCAATTACAATTAGAAAGTGGTGCAAAAACGGTTTGATTAAAGCTAAAAAATTTGGGAAAAGCTGGTATATTTTTAAGGATAGCCTTAAAGACATGATAACCCCATCTGATAATGAATTAAAAAATAAAAAATTATCTAATAAAGCAAATGCATCTGTAATTATAGAAAGTTAAACAGCTTTTTTTGAATAATTAACGAAAGTTATTTAGTATTTTTTTTTGATATTTTTTAGACTTAATATTTTTAATACCTTTTTTCTGTTTATTTTTCAATATGTTTGGCATTTTTCAATATGTTTGGCATTATTTTTTAAAACAAATATCATATTAATGCTTTTATTGGTTTTATTTGTCTATGCCTCATACTTTTTCTTGCTTTAATGGTTGTCATACTTGGTTCAGCTGCAATAAGAATGTGGATACTTCAAAATTATTCATAATGCCCTAACCTTTTTTATAAAAAATATATATTTTTTTGAATAATACCTTGCATTGCAAGGTATTATTTGTTATAATAACAGTTGTATTTAGTTTAATTTAATTTAAATAATTTAATGCAAAAATTTTATAATAATGAAAAATTTTTATAAGTTTTAAATTAACATAACTATATTTATTAATAATTGGATTTTTTATATATTTAATTTTACTAAAACAAGAGGTATAGAATATGAATGCGCAGTTTAAAAAGGGTATACTTGAACTCTGTGTACTAGCGCTGCTAATTGATAAAGATAGGTATGGTTATGATTTAGTAAATGAGATTTCAAAAAATATTGAAATTTCTGAGGGAACTATTTATCCGCTCCTTAGACGTTTAAAAAATGTTGGCTATGTTACCACATACCTTCAGGAATCCAGCGAAGGTGCTCCCAGAAAATATTATAGATTAACACAAAAAGGTAAAAAAGTTACCGAAAGTTTAAAAAAAGATTGGTTTGGATTTGTTAAAAAAGTTAATAGCTTACTTGGGGGTGAGGTTTTTAATGAATAAAAGGCAATTTTTAGAAAAACTTCAAAAAAATTTATCTGGCCTGCCAAAGGAAGAGATAGATGACGTAATATCTGATTTTGAAGAATATTTTGAAATAGGCAGTGAAAGAAATAGGTCCGAAGAAGATATACTAAAAGCTTTTGGAGATCCTAAACTTCTTGCACAGCAGATAAAAGCTGAATCTTTTATAAAAAAGGCAGAACAAAATATAAGCAGTCATGCTATTATAAAAGCCGTTTTTACAACAATTGGGCTAAGTTTTTTTAATTTAATTGTAATCTTGCCGGTATTTTTGCTAATAGTT
>CAYLWJ010000172.1:0-1837 GCA_964387355.1 uncultured Actinomycetota bacterium
ACATTATATATAAATAAATTTTTTTGTCAAGATACTTTAGGAAAATAATACTTTTGAAAAATAATTTAGATTATTTAGTATAATAAATTTAAAATTAAATATTTTATTTACTATTATTGATTATCTAATTTTCCTTGTGGATTTTCTAACAATTAATTCAGTATTTAATGTAATGATTATTGGTTCGCTATTTAAAAATTTTAAATTATTCTCTATCTTTTTAATTAACATTTCAGCTGAAGTTGAACCTAAGTTATACACAGGCTGGCGAATAGTTGTTATAGGTGGATCAAAAATCATTGCCCATTCAGAATCATCAAACCCAACAATTCCAACATCATCCGGTATTTTAATACCCATTTCTTTTATTGCAATTAATGCTCCTAATGTCATATCTATATTAGAGATAAATATTGCTTCAGGTTTATTTGGACTTTCAAGCAATTCTCTTGTTAAATCTATCCCACTTTTCTTTTTAAAATTACCTACTTTTATCAGGGAATCATCTCTCTTAAGTCCAGCTTCATCTAATGCTTTTAAATAGCCATTAAGCCTTCCTCTTCCAGTTGTTCTATCAAGATAACCAGTAATTATTCCAATTTTTTTATAACCCTGCTCTGTTAAATGTTTTACAGCTTGATATGCTCCATTTTCATTATCTACTAATACTGCATCACATTTTACGCCATCAATTAATCTATCAAGAAGAATCATCTTTGTATCTGAATCTATTAAATAATTTATATAATCAGAATTTTTGCCTGTTGGTGTAAGAATAATTCCATCTACACGATTAGCTTTTAAAACTTTAAGGTAATTTAGTTCCTTTTGTGGATCATCATCACCATTACATAAAATCATGTTATAGCCATTTTTTTGTGCAACGTCCTCGACAGACTTTGCAACTATAGAATAGAATTGAGAAAGGACATTTCCAACAACTACACCAATTGTATAGGTTTTTTTCTGTCTTAAGCTCCTTGCTACAGCGTTTACTTCATAATTTAAGTCATTAATAGCTTTTAATACTTTTTTTCTTGTTTTTTCTCTAACTTTAGGATCGTTTCTTAAAACTCTTGATACTGTTGCTGTAGATACTTCAGCCTTTTCTGCTACAATTTTTATGTTTACTTTCAAGTAAAATTCACCTAATATGTTAACGTTTTTATTTTTTAATTAAAAGTTATAAGTTTTATAATATCGTTTACATTTTCATCAATTATATATTTAAAAATTGTCATTAGTCAAATATTTTTTATTTTAGGTTTAAATTACTTATTTACAAATAGTTTTTGCTTGTATTTTTCCTGTCAAATGTTATACTATACTGTATAACGGAGGTAGAAGAATGTTAGCAAAGGTTTTTGACAAGGGACAAATTGTAATACCTGCTTCACTAAGAAAAAAATACAATATTAAAATAGGCGAAAAAGTGAATATTATTACTGAAGAAGACGGTATTAAGATTATACCTTTAAAAAAGAAGCTAGATGCTAAAGAACTGTTTGGTGTATTTTACAAATATGCACAAAACAAACCATTCCCTAAAGAAATAGAAATAGAAAAAGCAACAGGGGAAGAACTTGTTAAAGGATTTACAGATGAGAAATATTGACACAAATGTCTTTTTGCGTTTCCTTGTTGCTGATAGAGAAAAACCGCCAAGAGGACTTTTAAGTTTTTTCTCAAAATTGCAGAAAAGTGAGGTCGAGGTATTTTGCCTTGATATTGTATTCTTTCAGGTTATATTTGTGTTAAAAAGCTATTACCAAGTGGAAAAAGAAGAGATCATCAGTAAAATGCTTGATTTAGTTTCATTTGATGGCTTATATATGAA
>CAYLWJ010000173.1:0-9187 GCA_964387355.1 uncultured Actinomycetota bacterium
TAATTATATATTTACATATCTCAATGTGCTAGTATAATTTTTTTAGAATATAATTAATTTTAAGTAAAAAAATATTACCAAAATATAAATTTATTAAAATCTTTTTTAAAATCTTAAATTAATAATAATAATTTAAAAGCTTAGAACAATGAAAGAAAGAATAAAAAACAAAACAATTTTTATTTTAAGCTCAGAAGAATATTTTATGTTAAAAGAAGTTTTAATTGATGAAGATAAAGATAAAGCACTTTCTTTTGTGAAAGAAGTTTTAGGTAAGAAAGTAAAAGAAATTGAGAGAATTGGTTGTGTCCCTGTCTTTGAGGCAAGTTATAAACCTAGGCAAAAAGATGAATTTAGAAAATAATAGCATTGAACAAAAAGAGATTAAAACTATTAAAAAAAGGCAACTTAAATAAATTAGAAAATGGACCTGTTTTGTATTGGATGAGCCGTGACCAAAGAATTAATGATAATTGGGCGCTTCTTTTTGCTCAAGAACTTGCAATAATTAAAAAATTGCCACTTGCTATAGTATTTTGCCTTGTAAAATCATATAATAACGCTCCGCTAAGACACTATCATTTTATGCTCAATGGGCTTTTTAACACATTTAAGGAAGCATACAAATTAAATATACCCGCATATTTAATATTTGGGGATCCCAAAAAAGTCATACCGGATTTTGTAAATAAGAATAAAATTACACATTTAATTACTGATTTTGACCCTTTAAAAATAAAAAGAGAATGGAAAAAATCTGTTGCTTGCAAAATCAACTGTGATTTTTATGAAGTAGATGCCCACAATATAGTACCGTGCTGGATTGCTTCAGATAAACAAGAGTTTGCAGCATATACAATTAGACCAAAAATAAATAGGCTGCTTGGAGAATTTCTTGAAGAATATCCTTCCGTAAAAAAAATGCCATCAAAAAATCTCTCTGCTATTATTATTAAAAATAAAAATAACTTAAGATTAGATAATGACACTGATAATTACACTGATAATTACACCAATAATAACACCACTAGTGAAACCACTAGTGAAACTATATTAATATTTAATGATAACAATATTGTTAACATTGGTAACATGGTTAGCAGTGATAACAGTGATAACATTAATTTTATTAATCAATATAATATTGAAAAATTATTAAAAGAATGCTGTCATGACAGCAGTGTAAAACCTGTAGAATGGATAAAGCCTGGGTATTCAAATGCAATAAACACGCTTGGTAATTTTCTCGAAAATGGAATTTTTAAATTTAAGTTAAAGCGCAATGACCCAAACCAGCCAGATGCTGTTTCAAATTTATCCCCATATCTTCATTTTGGACAAATATCTGCTCAAAGAGTAGCTTTAGAAACACTTAAAGTTAATGTTGATGAAGAAAACAGGGCTGCTTTTCTTGAAGAACTAATTGTAAGACGAGAACTTTCAGATAATTTTTGTTATTACAATCAACTTTATGATTCATTTGAAGGCTTTCCAAATTGGGCAAAGATTAGCCTAAAAAGCCACTTAAATGATCCGAGACCATATTTATATAATATTGAAGAGCTTGAAAATTGTTTAACTCATGATGATCTTTGGAATGCAGCACAAAAGGAAATGGTCATAAAAGGTAAAATGCATGGGTATATGCGTATGTATTGGGCAAAAAAAATTCTTGAATGGAGCATTTCGCCAGAGGAAGCACTTGACAAAGCCATATATTTAAATGATCGTTATGAACTTGACGGAAGGGACCCTAATGGCTACACAGGCATAGCTTGGAGTATTGGTGGACTTCATGATAGGGCTTGGGCTGAGAGACAAATTTTTGGCAAAATAAGGTATATGAGTTATAGCGGTTGTAAAAATAAATTTAATGTAAATAAATACATTGAGTCAGTTAATAAGCTTGTTTAAAAACATCCTTAAAAATTATTATAGCTAAATATTTTCAAGCATTGAGAAAATCTTAATACTGAGGTATATTTTCCAGCTAATACAAATTTATGAAAAATATAATTTTATATTAATATTAATTATTTATTGATTATTTATTATTGAGCAATCCAATAATTTATAGAAATTCTTATTTGCTTTTTTTTCCTCGAATTAAATGTAATTCCTTTTTTAGCTCTATTACCTTATCAAGTAAATAATCAATACACTCCCTTTGTTTTCTTATCTGTTCATTGAGGATAAATTCTTGGCTAAATCCCATTTCTCTTAGTGTATCAACATATTCATCAGAAAGAATAAGATTATTAATATCTTCATCTAATAACAAAACATTTTTATTCATTTAATAACTCCTACATCGTTTGATTAATAAAATTAAAATGAATGAGCAGCAATTTTACGTGAGAATGTTTTGTTATTTCGATTATGAAGACTTTAGTATTACTATAATCTAGCAACTACTTTTATTGAAATTTTATTGCAATGATTTATTGTAACTATTTATTTCAATGATTATATTTTTTGTCAAAATTTTAATATTTTTACAATAAAATTTGTTAAAAATATATTAAAATTTAATTAAATTATTATTAAAAAATTATGAATAACTTATATATTTAAACTTTGATATTCCATGATTTGTTTTTTCCCAATAATATGGTCTAAATAATAACTGCCATAATGCTTTATAAGCTGCAACTGAGTGTAAAATCCAGTAAATTGGATTTAATAATGCATATGGTATTAAATCATAATATTTTCTTGAAAGCGCTGCAGCTAAATTTAATAAAATCATTATAAGATTACCAGCAATTAAACTTATTGTCCCCATTAAAACAATTGCCTGTGGAATGTCTGGAAAAATTATTAATTTATGAGCAAAAATCCAAAGTATAAAAGTAATCCACATAATTGGGTTTACTAAAAATGTAAAAGGAGTTCCTGTTATTAATAATTGAAAGCTTGCCCACCTAATAAATCCTAAAGTTTTGATTAGCTTTATAGGATTTCTATTATAAACTAATGAGGTTTGCATATAGCCTTTAATCCATCTAGACCTTTGTCTAATCCAGTTTGCCAGGTTGCTGTTAGCTTCTTCATAAGTAGTAGAGTCTATTACACCAACTTTTTTATTTTCTGCAGCCATTCTAACGCCAAGGTCTGCATCTTCTGTAACATTATATGGATCCCAGCCAGAAATTTTCTTTAATATATCAACTCTGAAATGATTGCTTGTGCCACCCAAAGGTATTGGTAGTTTTAATTTAAAAAGCCCGCTTAAAAGATAATCAAACCAGTATGTATATTCTAAAGTAAACATCCTGGTTAAAAAATTTTCATTTTTATTATAATAATTTAAAAATGCTTGAAAGCAGCCGTATTCATCTCCACCTTTTTCAAAAGCTGCTACAGCTTTTTTTAATTGGTCTGGCTCGGGTATATCTTCAGCATCATATATTACGAGGTACTTTCCTCTTGCTAAATATAAACCATAATTGCAAGCTTTAGGCTTAGTTGTAGGTATTCCATTAGGAACTATAAAAAACCTCCAGCTTGAAGGCGGGTTTAAACTTTTTGCAGCTTCTAATGTCTGGGTGTCGTGCTCTTCAAATAAAAATATTACATCTAATTTATTTTGTGGATAATCAAGATTTCTAATGGCATTTATTATGCTTTCCAAAACATTTTTTGGTTCCTTAAATAATGGTATTAAAACTGTATAAACAGGATATTGGCTTAAAGGTTTATTTATTGAATTAATTTGTCTTGTATTCGAATTAGACAACTCTTTAGAAAATTTGTGCCTTACTCCTGCAATACTAACTATAAACTTAAATGTTATAGATAAAAGGTAAAATAATTGTATAAAAGCAAATAATGCAATTAAAGTAGGATTTGGATAAAAGTATATAAAAGCTGCAAATAAAACGAACATAACAACAAATATAAAAATTTGTGGTTTTGTGATCCTAATATAAGCAGATTGTTGAGGATTTCTATTGTACAGGCCAAACATTGTTTTAGCCTGAAGACTTCTTTTATATATTTTCTTTACTAGTTCAGTTAAGTCTTTGTCAGTAATAACTCTTTCTTCAATTTCTTTAATATTATACTTGCTGAATTTTTGCATTAAGTAATCAGTTATCTTATTATTTTTAGGATAAGCAGTAAGCACTACTAATTTATTATTTTTTATGTATAAAGGTATTGACTGTATTTGAATAACTTCATCTGGGCTCAACTCATTTAATAAATTTACATCAAGATTTCTTATTTCATTTTCAATATTTTCACTCACAAAAGGAATTTTTAGTTTTTCTGATAATGCATTATAAAAGTTTAGTCTTTTAACAAATCCATGGCTAATTAAAATCCAACCTAGTCTACCTCCAACTTTTTTTTGTATTTCTAAAGCTTTATAAAGATTTTCTATAGAAAGATAACCTTTATTTACTAATATATCCCCTATTCGATTTTCCCATTCAGGAAAATCAGAAAATCTATCAAAGTTAATTTTATCTGAAAAGTTAGGGGTAATTTTTGCCATTATTATCACTAGCCTTAAGATAAATTTTACTTAAGTATTTATTAAAACATATTTATATAAAAAAGTAAATAATTAAATTAATAATAATAATAATTAATATATTATTACATATATTAATATAATTATAATATGTTTTAAAAGAGTTTATAACCTAAATCTAAAAACAACATTTAATGTAAATTGAATTAATGTAAATTGAAATAGATTTGCTTTAAGCTTTATGTTTTTTGCTTTATGCTTTTTATTGAAAAATTATTTTGAAAGAGTAATCAAGTATAGTTTTTATATAAAAATGAGAGAATAAAAAATACTTGCCTAAATTTCACTTTCCAAATATATGCTAATTTCATTAAGAATAGGTCTTGGTGTTCCGTCATATCTTATTAAGCCCCAGTTATTACTACCATCATGTAACCTAAAATCTTTCGGTAATCTCTGGTCACTCCAATAAAACCATGTAACTGGAATATTATTTTTAGAAGCTTCCTCGTAAAGAAATTTACCAAGTCTAGCCTGTTCTTCCTCCGACACTTCACTAACTGGCTGGCCAATTTCACTTATTATAAGAGGCCAACGATTATCATATTTTAAAACAAGTTCTTTTTGGCGTTTAATTGCCTCTCTAATTATTTCTTCTTTTAAATATGGATTAGCAGCATAAGGATGAAAACTTAAGATATCAAAATAGTTACCCCCACCCAATGCAAGGACCTTATCCTCAAAACCTGAACTGTCTTTCCCCTCAGCACTTAGTGTCACATTTACTTTAGCATTTGGATTTGCCTGCTTAATAATTGGATAAGTTATTTTAAGTAGCTCAGTAAATTCCTCTGGAGAGCCGTATTTAAAAAGATCAAGACTTGGTTCATTCCATATTTCCCAGAAGTATATTATATTTTTATTTTGACTTACTATTTTAAAAACAAATTTTTTCCATTCCTCTAATTCCTCTTTATTAAACGAACGGTCTTTTGGTTTTGAACGATGTCCTTGTATTATACCAACTGGGTATAAACCCTGCTGAGAGGCCCTTAATGCAATTCTATCAGAAAGATAATTAGATGCATCTGTTGCTTTAAAATAATAACTTATTTTTACTCCGTCAAAACCTGCAGATTTAATGGCCCTCATGTCTTTTTGTACTTCAGAAGTCACCTGTGAAGAAGACATTTTTTCATCACCGAATATTACAACTGTGCCTTCAACCTGTAAAGTGTATAAATACATTACACATTGACCTGGTGTAGTTGTTGTAGGAATGCTAAGCTTTGTAAGCTTAGGCACAAAGTGTAATTGGTAAATATAATAAACACCTACTGATAGAAGTAAAATTACAATTATTATTGTAATAACAATAGTAAAAATTTTTTTTGATTTAGGCGAAAGTTTTAGCATTATTTATTATTAGTTATTTATTGTTAGTTATTAATTATATATATTGATTATATTATATTTTTAAAATTATTAATAAAAAAATTATTAAATAAATTATATTTATTATTTTAAATATTTTGCACATATTCCAAACTTTTAATAAAATTACATTTATGTGAGCATGATAAGATCTTTTTATCTTCTGTTATTAAAATTGTATCCATTCTTTTAGCTAATGCTAAATAAATTCCATCATAGTAAGTAAGATTTAAAATATTTGCTAATTCTATTGCCAAATCTAATAATTTATCATCTGGAATAACGATATTTAAGTTCATTAAAGAAAGGGCTTTTCTACAAAGCTTTAAATCATCAACAGATGATTTTTTCTTTATTAATAATGTATTTAATATTTCATAAATAAATAAATCGGGTATTACTATCTCAAGTTCTAAATTAATATTTTTTCTTTGGATTAATGTTGCATATTCGACTTTTTCCTCATTTACCGAAGAAAACCATTTAATACCAATACAAGCATCAATAACAACAAGACCAACACTATATGACTTATACACTTTATTAAAATTATTCATTTACTCATTATTTCTTTGCTCTCTATATTTTCTAATTATCTCCGTTCCACCAGTTAAAGTACTTTTTTTTCTTAAATCTTCCATAATCTCGAAAGCCTTTATCCTATCATGTTGTATCTTTTCTTTTTCTTTTTGTTCATTTTTAAAAGCAATAAAATTAGATGATGCTTCTCTAATAAATTCACTTCTATTTATATTTTCATTGGCACAAAAATCATCAATTTTCTTTAAATCTTCTTCAGGAATAGTTATATTAATCCTTTTAAACTTAGATTTCATAATACTCACCTATAATAAGTATATAAAATACACATCTGCTGTCAACTAATTCTACAAAAATCTTATAAAGAGGAATAATTTAAGAGGTTGGTTGGACGATAAATCTATTAGCAATAGCTATTCACTAATTACAGCTTCCTTTTCTTTTAACTCTCTAAGTTGTTCTGGCATAGCTAAGTTAAAATCTGCAACCATTTATCTGACTTTATACACAACAATATTATTACAGTTTTCTTTATAAACATAATTTAAACTTTATGAAGAAATTAAGATAAATGGCTGCCTTATTAAGTTTATTAATATTGAAAACTTTGTTGAAAGCTTTAATTTTATATGATTAAACCTTGTTTAAATAAAAACAAGCAAAAATTTTTCCAATCTATCTACATTCTACTAAATTTTATAAATTATCCGGTTTAATCAATAAGCCAGTCCAATTCAAGTTCATAAAGTTTTTGCTTTGTTGGAAACCCATTAGCATCCCAATTATTCATCGCATAATATAAATCTATAGCTTCATTATATTTATCGTAATCTAGTACAGCACCTTTATATAAGCCTTCTGGCAAAGGTTCTTTATAGAATCTTTCAGGTAAAAAATCATCTTTCTTAGTAAAGCCTGCTTTTCTATTAAAAACCTGGAACATTGCAATTCGGCGTTCACCAATTAACATTATTTCATATATTGAAAAATCCCATCCAGTAATTCCTCTAATTAATTGTTCAACTCTTGTTGGTGGCATATATCTTGCTGGCGCAATACCAAAAAGGTCGAATAAAAGTGATTCTAAAGCCCCACTCCACCACCTATGCAAATAGACAACTTGTCTTACTTTCTTACCATCTAAAACTGTTTCGGGTGTTCTTTCCAACATGCCATAAGCCCTAGAATTGTCAAGAATATGATCAAAACCATTAGGAGAATAATCAAAATCATGCTCAATTACACAATAATCAGGACCAATAGGACCAACGCCATAAGCAAGTGCTAAACCTACTTTATTTCTTGGTTCATGAGGCGGTATTTCTTTCCCCTTACAAGTCATTAAAAACTTTTCTGAACCTTTAGAAAGTTTAATTGATGCTCTTTGCGAACCCTCAGCAAGTAAATCTCCTATTCCTTCTCTTTTTGCAATGCATTCTGTAAGATACAATGCAGCATCAGCATCCCCAAATTGAATTTCTAAGTTATCAAAATTTGATTTTGAATATAAATTTTTTTCAAAACACTCCATAGCCCAAGCAAGTGTACCACCTAAGGATTCAGGGTCTAAGCCATACTTATAAGTAAATTCAGATAATTTTAATATTGGTTCAAGATTATCAATCCAAAGCATTGGACCAAGAGATGCAACAGAATTAACCTCTAAGCCACCATATCTTTCATCAGTTTTGTATTTTCCATTGACTACTCTATAACGGCGATAGTATTCTATGTTTTTAGGTGTCTGCATATTAATCTTGTATTCATTTTCTAAACGCTGACCAGATATTTTACCAATTGCTGGAAAGTATGACCTTTGAAAGTTTCTTGAGACTATTGGCCATGTTGCTGAACCCGGCGTATCAGCAAGCCAAGATGCAATCCCAGCATCTTCTTGGGCTTTATTTACAATGCAGTTTCTTCTATTTTTCCAATAATCTTCAATAGCTTCGTTAGCAGTATCTGGATCAGAAAATTTTGGTTGCTCTCCAGGAAAAACAACAACTGCCTTTAAGTTTTTAGAACCCATTACTGCACCTAAACCTGTCCTGCAGCACATAAAATTAACATCATTTACAATTGAAGCAAATCTTACAAGTTTTTCTCCAGCTATTCCAATTATTGCTGTATGAATATTTTTACCTTCAGCACTTAAAAGAAAATCATGAGACTCTGCAACATCTTTGCCCCAGATTTCACTTGCATCTTTTAAAAATATTCTTGAATTTTTTATTAAAATATAAGAGGGCTTATTAGATTTCCCATAAATTACAAGTGCATCAAGCCCTGAGCTTTTAAAAGCAGGACCAAGAGTACTTACTGATTGTGATTCACCTATACAACCAGTAAGCGGACTTTTAGCAACTACTGAATGCTTGCTTAGCGCAGGAGCATCCAATCCACCTACAATTGATGAAGCAAAAATAATTATATTTTCTGGTGATAATGCATCGCATAAGATAGGCATTTGACGAAGAATATAATAAGCAGCTAGGCTACCTCCTCCACCATACCGACGATACCAAGTATAAGATGGACTTTCATACCATATATTTCCATCACTTAAATTAACATGTCCTATTACACCGTTAAAACCACCTGGTTTATGTTGTTCAAATTTATCAGCTTTCATTTTAAAAATCCTTTCTTTTTATACTAATTTATTAATTATAAAATCAAAGTTTTTTATATTTTGTATAAATAAATTTATATAACTAGAACCTTTCTAAACTC
>CAYLWJ010000174.1:0-25024 GCA_964387355.1 uncultured Actinomycetota bacterium
CCCCTATTGCAATGGAAGAAGGACTAAGATTTGCTATTCGTGAAGGTGGAAGAACAATAGGTGCAGGAAGTATTACTAAGATAATAGAATAATAGGTTAAATATTAATTTAAAGGTTAATAGGAAAATAAGAAGTAGTAAATAACTACAAATACAGTTAGACAGAAAGGTATAGAAAAAAGTAGTTATACATATAAAAGTAAAATAGTAAATAAAAATAATTAAATATGTAAATAGTAAATAAGGGGTAATAGTCTTAATAATAAAAAAAGACAAAAGTAGTTATTATACAGGTAAAAGCAGTTATATAGGTAAATATAAATAGTAAGTTAATTAATAAAATTAAGGAGGACAATAAGTGGCAGCCAAATTAGGCCAAAAAATTAGAATAAAATTGAAATCTTATGACCATGAGATTATAGATAAGTCTGCAAAAAAAATAGTTGAGACTGTTGAGAGTTCTGGTGCTAAGGTTTCAGGTCCAATACCGCTGCCTAATAAGAAGAATGTTTATTGCGTAATAAGGTCGCCTCATGTTGATAAGGATTCAAGGGAACATTTTGAAATTAGAATTCATAAAAGATTAATTGATATTATTGACCCAACACCAAAAACAGTTGACCTTCTTATGAGGCTTAGTTTGCCAGCAGGGGTAGATATTGAAATAAAATCTTAGATAGTGGAAAAGTAATTAAAAAGTAATTTAAAAAGTAATGATAAAAAGCAGTATAAAAGCAGTATAAAAGCAGTTTAAAAGTAGTAACAAGGAAATAGAATAATAAGACAATAGAATATAATAAGGTTAGCAATTAACAAAAGTTATTTTTAAGTTTTTGTAGAGAGTGATGTAAAATGATAAGCGCAATTTATGGGAAAAAGATAGGTTCAACACAAATTTTTACTGATACAGGTTCTGCTGTTCAAGTAACAGCTATAGAAGCCCCGCCTTGTACAGTTGTACAGGTAAAAACTGAGGAAACGGATGGCTACAATGCATTAAAGGTTGGGTTTATAGATACGAAAGAAAAAAAAGTAAATAAACCAATAAGGGGCATTTTTGAAAAAAATAAATTAAGTGTGAAGAAATATTTAAAAGAAATAAGAGTAGAAAATTTTGATAAGGATTATAAACCGGGTGACCAAATAGATTTAGAAATATTTAAAATTGGGGATAAGGTAAAAATTACTGGTATATCTAAAGGTAAAGGTTTTGCTGGTGTTATAAAAAGGCATAATTTCCATAGAGGTCCTATGACCCACGGTTCTCATAATATTAGAAGAACCGGTTCAATTGGAATGTGCGCAACTCCGTCAAAAGTCCATAAGGGTAAAAAAATGCCTGGCAGGATGGGACAAAAGAAGGTAACAGTTTTATCAGCAGAAATTTTAGATATTATTAAAGAACAAAATTTAATACTTGTTAAAGGCAATGTTCCTGGTCCTTCAGGAAACATTGTTATGGTAAAGAAAATTTAATAAAACAGCTTAGTCAGTAGTAATAAACAGTTATTAAGCAGTTTAAAAAATTTTTATTTATTTTTAATATATTTTAATATATGTTTTTATGTTTTGGAGATAAAAAATGGCAAATTTAAGCGTATTAGACTTAGAAGGAAAAGAAAAAGAAAATATAGAAATTTCTGATTATTTAGTAAAACAAGAAATGAACAATGATGTTTTATATCAAGAAGTAAGAAGATATCTTGCTGAAAGAAGAGCAGGTACTCATAAAACAAAGGAAAGAAGTGAAGTTTCAGGCGGTGGTAGAAAACCTTGGAGACAAAAAGGAACAGGAAATGCTAGAGCTGGTTCAATTAGATCTCCTTTATGGAGACATGGTGGAATTGTTTTTGGGCCTAAGCCAAGAGATTATTCTTTTAAATTAAATAAGAAAGTTATACGAAAATCAAGACTTATTGCCTTGTCTGATAAGTATAATGAAAATAAAATTATTGTTGTTGATAGTTTAGAATTTGAAAGCCCAAAAACTAAGCTTGCAAAAAAAGTTTTAGATAGTTTAAATTTAACAGGACAAAGAGTTTTACTAG
The DNA here is from genome assembly GCA_964387355.1 of uncultured Actinomycetota bacterium. Lineage (GTDB taxonomy): Bacteria > Actinomycetota > Humimicrobiia > Humimicrobiales > Humimicrobiaceae > Calidifonticultor. The sequence goes on from CAYLWJ010000174.1 coordinate 2,048, forward strand.
TCTTAGATGATGTATATAGTAATACTCAATTAGCTTTCAGAAATATTCCTGAAGTAAAGATTGTAAGTCCACGTGGACTAACAACATATGATATATTAATTGCTGATTATTTATTATTTACGAAGAAATCAATATTAGAGTTTAACAAAGGCTTTGATAAGGGGTACTTAGATGAAAGATCCTAGAGATATAATTTTATCGCCTATAGTTTCAGAAAAAAGTTATGCAGCAGTACAGAATAAGCAGTATTCTTTTTATATAGACCCTAGGGCAGATAAAGATGAAGTAAAAAGGGCAATTGAAAAAATTTTTAATGTTAAAGTTTTAAGAGTTAATACAATTAATGTAAAACCTAAGCCAAAAAGACTTGGCAGGTCATCTGGTTATAGCGCAAAGAAGAAAAAAGCAATTGTTACTGTTAGTGCAAAAGATAAAATAGAGTTTTTTGAATCAACGGTTTAAATATGGTTGATAATACATTTGATAATACATTTGAGAATACAGATAAGAATACAGTTGTGAATACAATTGTGAGAATACAGATAAGGTTAAAAGCAATTTAGATTTGAAGCAGTTTAAAGTTTAAGTTAAAACAGTTTAGAGTAAAAAGGGTTAATTGTTTTGAGCTTTTAATAAATGTAAAAAATTAAAGTTTTAAAGAATGGTTGAGAAGTTTTAGAAAGATTTGACGGGTTAAATGGTTTTTTAATTTGGAGGTATAAATTGGCATTAAAAAAATATAAACCAGTATCACCAGGAAGAAGATTTGCGACTGTTTCTGATTTTTCAGTTTTAACAAAAAAGAAACCTGAAAAGTCATTGACTCAGTCATTAAGTAAGACTGGCGGAAGAAATAATAATGGAAGAATTACTAGAAGACACAGTGGCGGTGGTCATAAAAGACTTTATAGAATAATAGACTTTAAAAGAAATAAAGATAATATACCGGCAAAAGTAGTAGCTATTGAATATGACCCAAATAGAAGTGCAAGAATTGCATTAATCCAATATGCTGATGGAGAAAAAAGGTATATAATTGCTCCTCTTGAATTAAATATTGGCAGCACTGTAGTTTCAGGAGAAAACGTGGATATTGTACCTGGAAACTGTCTGCCAATTAAAAATATACCAGTAGGAACAATTATTCATAATATAGAACTTAAGCCAGGTAAAGGTGCAGAAATTGCTAGGTCTGCAGGAAGTGCAGCACAAATTTTAGCAAAAGAAGAAAAATATGCACAAATAAAGTTACCGTCAAGTGAAGTTAGATTGATTGATATTAATTGTAGGGCTTGCATTGGTCAAGTTGGAAATCTTGACCATAATATAATTAGTCTTGGCAAAGCAGGAAGAAATAGGTGGTTGGGTGTTAGACCAAGCGTTAGAGGGACTGCAATGAATCCCCATGACCATCCTCATGGAGGAGGCGAAGGGAAGAATAAATCTGCGGGTAGAGACCCTGTATCGCCATGGGGTAAACCAACCTTAGGGTATAAAACAAGAAAGAAAAATAAACAAAGTAATAAGTTCATAATCAGAAGAAGGAAAAAATAGGAGGAATAAAGATGTCCAGGTCTTTAAAAAAGGGACCATTTATTGAAGAAAGTTTGCTTAAAAAAATCAACCAGCTAAATGAAACAAACCAGAAAAAGATAATTAAGACCTGGTCCCGAAGTTCAACAATTTTTCCAGAGATGGTTGGACATACCATAGCAGTTTATGACGGCAGAAGACATGTGCCGGTTTTTATATCTGAGGCTATGGTTGGACATAAGCTTGGGGAGTTTGCACCCACAAGGTCAATTAGACCACATGCGTATAAAGGAAAAAGTGAAAAAACAGCAGCAGTAAAAAAGAAAAAATAGTAAATTTCGGACTGGTATGAATTTAAATTATTAATGGTAAGATTTTAATTTTAAATTATTAATTTAAATTATTACTAATTTTAAATTATTATTAATTATTATTTAGAATTTTTATATAGAAATGTTATATAGAACTGTTATAATAGGGGGCTTATATTGGAAGCAAGGGCTATAGAGAAATATTTAAGAATTTCACCTAGAAAAGTTAAGTTTGTAATAGACTTGGTACGTAATAAACCTGTAGAAGAAGCTATAGGGCTATTAAGCCTTACGCCGAAAAAGGCTGCAGTATTTGTTCGTAAAGCTATTCAAAGTGCTGTTGCTAATGCTATTGAAAATTTCAAAGAATATAAAGTGTCAGAAGAAGACCTTATTATTAAAGAAATTTATGTTAATGAGGGACCTACACTAAAAAGATTTAAGCCTAGGGCTCGTGGTCGTGCTGATAGAGTTTTAAAAAGAACATCGCACATAACTGTTTTAGTTTCTGACTTAAAAAGCAAGGCTAGCAAGGTAAGTAATGTAAGTAATATAAGTAAAGATAAAGAAAAAGAAGCAAAAAAGGAAATAAATAAGAAATTAAATAATGAAGTAAATAAGGAAGTAAATAAGGAAAAAGAAACAGCAGGTCAAAAAAAAGAGATAAATCAAGAAAAATATCAAAAAAAAGAAGTAAAACAAACTAGTAGTAAAAGTGACAATGAGATAAAGTCTAATGATAAATCTTCTGTTCAAAAAGAGAAGGAGGCTAACAAGTAATGGGTCAAAAAGTAAACCCAGTGGGTTTAAGATTAGGAATAAATAAATACTGGCAATCTAGATGGTTTGCAAATAAAGAATATGCCCAATTTTTAAATGAAGACATTAAGATAAGGGATATTTTAAATGACCAGCTTTCTAATTCAGGCATAGCCAAAATAGATATTGAAAGAACTGCAGATGACATTAAAGTTGATGTTTATACTTCTAAACCAGGCGTTGTTATAGGTAGAAGAGGTACAAATATAAATGATATAAGAGATATGATTCAAAAAGTAGTAAGTAAAAATATACAATTAAATATTATAGAAGTTAAGAAACCTGAAATTATAGCTAAGCTTGTTGCAGAAGACATTGCATCTCAACTTGAGGGCAGAGTTAGTTTCAGAAAGGCAATGAAAAAAGCTGTTGCTCTTGCAATGAAAGCTGGAGCTAAGGGCATAAAAGTTCAGTGTGCTGGAAGGCTTGGCGGTGCAGAGATGGCAAGGACTGAGTGGTATAGAGAAGGTAGAGTTCCTTTGCATACTTTAAGAGCAGATATCGATTATGGTTTTGCAGAAGCCAATACTACTTTTGGTAAAATCGGGGTAAAGGTATGGATTTATCTCGGTGATATGATTTTTGATTATAAAGAAGGAGATAAAAATGTCGCCAATGTTAATGCCTAAAAGGGTTAAACATAGAAAAGAACAAAGAGGAAGAATGAAGGGTATGGCTAAGGGAGGCAAAAAACTTGCTTTTGGAGAATATGGTTTGCAAGCCCTTGAGCCTGGTTGGATTACAAGCAAGCAGATAGAAGCTGCAAGAATTGCTCTTACTCGATATATTAAAAGAGGCGGTAAAGTTTGGATTAACGTTTTTCCTCATAAACCTGTTACAAAAAAACCTGCCGAAACCAGACAAGGTGGAGGAAAAGGTGCACCTGAGTATTGGGTAGCGGTTGTTAAACCAGGTAAGATTATGTTTGAAATATCAGGGGTAAATTTTGAAGTAGCCAAAGAAGCTGTTAGACTTGCTTCAAATAAGCTACCTATTAAAACCAAATTTGTATATGAAGAAGTCTAAGATGTAGGTTTGGGTGATTTTAATGAAAATGAAAGAAATAAGGGAAAAAACAGTACCAGAGCTTGAATCAAAGCTTTCGGAAATTAAGAAAAGTATTTTAGCATTAAAGTTTAAGAAAGCTACTGGGCAGCTTGAAAATGTAATGGCTATACATAATTTAAAAAAAGACGTTGCTAGAATTGAAACTGTTATTCGACAAAAACAAAAAGGTTTAACTTAAGGGGGCAGTTAGTTGGAAAGAGATAATTTAGAACGTGGAAAGAGGAAAATTAGAATTGGAACTGTAGTAAGCGATAAAATGGATAAAACTGCAACAGTGGCAATTGAAACTTATTACAGGCACCCTTTATATAAGAAAATTTTAAAGAAAATAAAAAAGTTAAAAGTTGATGACCCGGAAAACATTTTAAAGATGGGCGATGTTGTTAAAGTTGCTGAAACAAGGCCATTGAGTAAAACAAAGAGATGGCGACTGGTTGAAATTGTTAAAAAAGCGCAATAGACGCAATAGAAAACGCAATAGATTTAGTTAGCTGTAGGGAAGGGTAGAAAGATGATTAGACAATATACTAGAGTTAATGTAGCAGATAACACAGGAGCAAAAGAACTTTTACTAATTACTGTTTTGGGTGGTTCAGGAAAGCAGGTTGCAAGAGTTGGAGATGTGTTTACAGCAGCTGTAAAGGTTGCAAACCCTGGTGGAGTTGTAAAGAAAAGTGATGTAGTAAAGGCAGTTTTAGTAAGATGTAAAAAAGAATATAGAAGAAAAGACGGCTCTTATATAAGGTTTGATGATAATGCTGCTGTAATTATAGATAACCAAAATAACCCTAAAGGGACCCGTATTTTTGGGCCAGTAGCAAGGGAATTAAGAGAAAAAAATTTTATGAAAATTATTTCACTAGCTCCAGAAGTACTTTAAAAAATTTTAATTTATGTAATTTTTAATATTTTTAAAATATTGTTTTTTTGTTTTAATATATTTTTTATATATTTTTCTTTTAGGAGATAGAAATGCTGAAGGTTAAAAAGAATGATAAGGTTAAAATATTACATGGAAAAGACAGAGGTAAAATAGGTAAAGTTTTAAGAATAGAACCTCGTAAAAATTTTGTTTTTGTAGAAGGTATGAATATTGTTAAAGTTCATGAAAGACAGAAAAAGCAGAATCAGCCAGGCGGTATTATTAGTAAAGAAGGACCTATTAATATTTCTAATGTAGCTGTTGTATGTCCAAGTTGTAATAAACCTGCAAGAGTAGGGTTTGAAATTAAGGATACAGGGGACAAGGTTAGAATATGTAAGAAATGCGGAGGACAGTTTTAATGAAACCTAGATTAAAAGAAAAATACGAAAAAGAAATAGTTGGCGAGTTGCTCAAAGAGTTTAATTATAAGAGTGTTATGCAAGTGCCAAAGATCAATAAAATTACTATAAATATGGGTGTTGGTTCTGCTGTACAAAATCCAAAAGAGCTTGAAGGTGCAGCAAATGACCTTGCAAAGATAACTGGACAGAAAGCTGTTATAACTAAAGCTAAAAAATCTATCGCAAGTTTTAAAATAAGACAAGGACATTCTATTGGTTGTATGGTTACTTTAAGAGGCAATAGGATGTATGAATTTTTAGATAGGCTTTTAAATGTGGCAATTCCTAGGATTAGGGATTTTAGGGGTCTTTCAAAGAAAAGTTTTGATGGAAGAGGTAATTATACAATTGGGATAAAGGAACAGACCATTTTTCCAGAAGTTGATTATGATAGCATTGTTAGTATTAAAGGAATGAATATAACAATTGGAAGTACTGCTAAAAATGATAAAGAAGCATTAGCTTTGCTTGAGAAATTTGGTTTTCCTTTTAGAAAATAAATAGATAGATAAATAAATATATAAATATTATCAATGATGTATTAAGCTTACTTCTTAAGCTTAATTAAGCTTTATTTTATTTAATTTTTTATTTTAATTTTTTTATTTTAAATTATTTTTATAAATTAGGAAGATTATAATTAGGAGGATTATAATTGGCAAAAAAGTCTTTAATTATAAAACAAAAAAGACCACCGAAATTTAAGGTAAGGTTTTATAACAGGTGTAACAGATGCGGCAGACCAAGAGGTTATTTTAGGAAATTTGGTCTTTGCAGAATTTGTTTAAGACAACTTGCTCATGAAGGTAAAATTCCTGGGCTTACAAAGTCTAGTTGGTAGAAGGAGGATAAATGTCTGTTTCAGATCCTATAGCAGATATGCTTACAAGGATTAGAAATGCTGTAAAAGCACGTTTTGACTCTGTTGTTATACCTTCTTCCAAGTTAAAAATTGAAATTGCAAGGATTATGCAGGAAGAAGGCTACATAAGTGGTTATGAGGTTATCGGGAGTGGAAGTGCTGACAGCATTCTAAAAATATATTTAAAATACAAAAAAGATAAAAGCGGTGTTATAAATGGTTTAAAAAGAGTTAGCAAACCAAGCTTAAGAGTTTATGCTCAAAAAGAAAAATTGCCCCGTGTAATGGGAGGACTGGGAACTGTTATAGTATCGACATCCCAAGGTGTTATGACTGCCAAAAAAGCAAAAAAGCTTGGTATTGGTGGGGAAATTATTTGTTATTTGTGGTGATGCTTTAAAATATTTTGAGGTTATATTGAGGTTTTACTTAGTAATGTTGTAATTAAGAGGAGGTTTTAAATTGTCTAGAGTTGGTAAAAGACCGATTCCAATACCTTCAGGAGTTGAAGTTAATATAGATGGAAATTTAGTAACTGTAAAAGGTAAATTAGGTGAGCTTTCACAGGTCATAGATAAAGATATTAAAGTCCAGATAAATGATGGTGTTTTATCATTAGAACCTGTTTCAACAAATCTTGAAGTAAAGGCGAAGCATGGTCTTTATAGAAATATATTAAACAACATGGTTATTGGAGTTAGCGAAGGTTTTGCAAAGACGCTTAAAATAGTTGGAGTTGGATATAGGGTAAGTAAAAAAGGAGAAGATTTAGAAATATTAGTTGGATATTCTAATCCTGTAATTTTTCCTAGACCAGAGGATATATCCTTTGATGTACCTGACAACACAACAATAATAGTTAAAGGAATAGACAAGCAAAGAGTAGGACAAATTGCAGCAAAAATTAGGGATATTAGAAGGCCAGAGCCATATAAAGGAAAAGGTATTAGGTATGCAAATGAGGTTGTCAGAAAGAAAGCTGGAAAAGCTGCATCTTCTGGAAAAGGCGGGAAATAGTAAATAGGCGGGAAATAGAAGAAATAGAAAATAGTGTATTGGTTAAAGATTTTAACTATTTAAATTTAGGCTTAATAGAAGTAGTAAATTAAGAGGAGTTTTTTATGAGGACTAAGCTAGAAACAAAAAATAAGACTTTAAGAAGAAAAAGAAGGGTAACTTTTAAAATAAGAAAAAATACAACAAAACCTGTGATTTATGTTTTTAGATCAAATAAATATATTTATGCACAAATTGTTGATAGTGATGGCAAAACTCTTTTAGGCGTCTCAAGTAAAAATGTTGATTTAAAAAGCGTTGATTTAAATGATAAAGAACTACCTGGCACTGGTAAAATTGGCGTCAGCTTTGCCACCGGCTTTATTCTTGCTCAAAAAGCAAAACAATTAAATATTACAGAAGTTGTATTTAATAGAGGCGGGTATAAATATCATGGCAGAGTAAAAGCGTTAGCAGAAGGTGCAAGGAAAGGCGGACTTAAGTTTTAATGGTTTTTTAAATAATTTTTTAGTAATTAAAAAGGAGGAAAGTTTGTGCCTGAGTATATGGCTGCAGAAGAATATTCTGAAAAAGTTATAAAAATTAATAGAGTAGCAAAAGTTGTAAAAGGCGGAAGAAGGTTTAGTTTTAGTGCGCTTGTTGCCATAGGCAATATGAATGGTAAAGTTGGTGTTGGTTTTGGTAAAGCCAATGAGGTTTCAACTGCTATTCAAAAAGCAATAAATGCAGCAAAGAAAAATATTTTTGAAGTTCCATTAGTTAATGGAACAATACCATATGAGATAAATACTAAATTTGGTGCTGGACATGTATTTATGAAACCCGCGGCGCCTGGTACTGGTGTAATTGCTGGTGGACCTGTTAGGGCTATTTTAGAGCTGGCAGGAGTTAAAGATATACTTACAAAATCATTAGGAAGTGCAAATGCCTTAAGTATAGTTAATGCAACTGTAAAAGGGCTTAAATCGTTAAAAACAAGAGAAGAAGTTTTAAGCATTAGAAAATCTTAAAAAATCCTAAAAATCCTAATAAACAATAATTACAGGGGGAACAAGTTGAAGTTATGTGATATAAAACCTAATAAAAAATCTATAAAAAAAGATAAAAGAGTTGGCAGAGGCAACAGTTCTGGTCATGGAACAACAAGTGGTCGCGGAAGCAAAGGTCAACTTGCAAGATCAGGTGGTAGTGTTAGGCTTGGATTTGAAGGCGGACAAATGCCACTACATAGAAGAGTGCCTCATCTTAAGGGTTTTAAAAATACAAGAAAGAAAGAATTTAACATAGTCAATGTTGGTGTTTTAAACAAGTTTACCGATGGGGAAGTTATAGATTTTGAATTACTTTTAAAAAATGGCTATATAATGAAAGAAAAAAGTCCGCTTAAAATTTTAGGAAATGGAAATTTATCAAAAAAATTAACAGTTAAAGCAAATTACTTTAGTAAAAGTGCAGTTGAAAAAATTGAAGCTGCTGGTGGAAAAGTAGAAGTTATAAGTAGTGTAAAGAAGAAAAAGAAAAAAAATAATTAAAAAATTTTAAAATACGTATTTTAAAAATTTTTAAAAGGAAAAAATATGTGGCGAGCAATTTTAAATGCTTTTAGAATTAAAGAGATTAGAAATAGAATTCTTTATACACTTGCAATTTTAGCACTTTATAGATTTGGTGCTAATTTAACAGTTCCTGGAGTAGACGTAAATGCTATTACAAAACAAGTTGAGTCTGGTCTTCTTGGTATAATGGATTTGTTTTCAGGTGGTGCGTTAGGGAAATTCGCAGTTTTTTCTCTTGGCATAATGCCTTACATTACAGCTACAATCATAATGCAGCTGCTTCAGGTTGTTATACCTAAGCTTGAGCAGCTTGCTAAAGAAGGCGAAGTTGGTAGAAGGAAAATAAATCAGATTGCAAGATATATGACTACTGGTCTTGCTTTAATACAATCTGTAGCTATGGTATTTTACTTTAGGAATTTTAATGCAATTCCAAAATTTGATGCAATGCATATAATTTTAATTGTTGCTACATTAACAGCTGGAACAACTTTAATAATGTGGCTTGGTGAACTGATTAATATCCATGGTATTGGAAATGGCATCTCTCTTTTAATTTTTGCGTCCATAGTTTCAAGAATACCTGGTCAGGTTTTAACAATCTTTAGGTTAAAGACTGCAAATATTATTTTTATAATTCTATTTGCAGCAATTGCAGTTGGTGTAATTATGGCAATAATTGAAATGACTCAGGGTGAAAGAAGAATACCAGTCCAGTATGCAAAAAGAATTGTAGGAAGAAAAGTTTTTGGAGGTCAGAGTACTTACTTGCCCTTAAAAGTTAATCAGGCAGGAGTAATGCCAATAATTTTTGCAGTATCGGTTTTATTATTTCCAGCAACAATTGCTCAATTTGCAAATGTAGGCTGGCTTACCAAACTTGCAAATTTGCTTACACCAAGCGCGCAGGGAACTATTAATCCTTTTTATGCTGTTATATATATTTTATTAATTATATTTTTTGCATATTTTTACAGTGCAATTACTTTTAACCCTATGGATACGGCTGATAATTTAAGAAGATATGGGGGCTTTATTCCAGGAATTAGGCCAGGTAAAAATACTGCTGATTACTTGTCTCATATTTTAAATAGAATAACATTGCCTGGTGCTATATTTCTTGCAATGATAGCACTGCTGCCTGAACTTTTAATTACATATGGTAATATGCCTTTTAGATTTGGCGGTACTTCAATATTGATTGCAGTAAGTGTTGCTCTTGAAACAATGAGACAGCTTGAATCACAATTAATAATGAGAGATTACGAAGGGTTCTTAAAATGAGATTAGTTTTACTTGGAGCACCCGGCGCTGGAAAAGGAACACAGGCAAAAAGAATTGCCAAGAATTTTGGTATAATGCACATATCAACTGGTGATATTTTAAGAGATGAACTTAAAAGAAACACTGAGCTTGGCAAAAAAGCAAATAACTATATGCAAAAAGGCGAGCTTGTTCCAGATGAGTTAATAATAGAAATGATTAAAAATATAATTACAGATAATAAAAATAATATAAATAATAATAATATAATTAATAAAAATAATTTAAATAATATAAATAATTTAAATAATTTAAAGGAAGCAGACAAAAAAGATAGAAAAAATTTAGGTTTTATTATGGATGGATTTCCTAGGACTTTAAACCAAGCTGAAAAATTTGATGAAATGCTTAATAGTTTAAATTTGAAGCTAGATAAAGTTATTAATATATATGTTGATAAAAACGAGCTAATTAAAAGGCTTTCAAGCAGGAGAATATGTCATAGCTGTAATAATATTTGCAGTATTAATGAAAAACAAAACAGAGGTTTAATTTTACAAGGTAAATGTCCAGTTTGCGGTGGAGATCTTTACCAAAGAAAAGATGATGATATTGAGGTGATAAAACAAAGGCTTGATGTTTATGAGAGACAGACCAAACCTTTAATAGATTATTACCAAAAGAAAAATCTTCTTGTAAATATTGATGGAATGGGTTCTGAAGAAGATATTACCGAAAGGATACTTGCAAATTTATGATTATATGTAAGTCTGCACATGAAATTGAAATAATGCGGCAGGCAGGAGAAATTGTAAAAAATGTTCTTTTACAAATTGAAAAGAATATAAAGCCAGGTGTTTCAACTATATTCTTGGATAAGATTGCTGAAGAATTAATTTTAAAAAGTGGAGCTGAACCAGCATTTAAAGGTTATGTAGGCAAGCTAAGTACAAAACCTTTTCCGGCATGTATATGTGTTTCGATTAATGAAGAAGTAGTCCATGGTATTCCTAGTAAAAGAATAATAAAAGAAGGCGACCTTGTTTCAATTGATGTTGGGGTAAAATATAAAGGTTATTTTGGGGATGCGGCTAGAAGTTATAAAGTTGGAAATGTAAGTAAACTTATAGATAAGTTATATAATGCAACCCTTGAAGCATTAAACATGAGTATAGAAAAGTGTAAGATCGGCAATAGGCTTTCTGATATTTCAAATACTATTGAAACAAGGGCAAAAAAAGATAATTTTTCTGTTGTTAAAGTTTTTGTAGGCCATGGCATAGGAAGAAAAATGCATGAAGAGCCACAAATTTTAAATTATGGACCTCCTGGCCAAGGTCCAGTACTAAAAAAGGGAATGGTATTAGCAATTGAACCAATGTTAAATGCTGGAACAAGTGAGGTTGAAATTCTAGAAGATAAATGGACAGTAGTTACTGCTGATAGAAAAATTTCGTGTCATTTTGAAGATACAGTAGCAATAACTCAGAATGGTCCATTAATTTTGACTCGTTAAGATAAAAATTAAGATAAAAAAATATAAATTTTTATAGACTTTTTATTTGTTTTTTGTTAGTCTATATGTTTGCGCTTTAATTGAAAATATTTATTTTATTATTTATTTTAGATTTTACTAAAAGCTAACATTTTTTAAAAAAAGCTCACAAGCTTACAATTTATTAAAGGCTTGCTTTTTAAATATACATAGAAATTTAGATATATATTCAGATATATAATATATATAAGTATATATAAGTATATATAAACAGGAGGGAAAACAATTAGTAAAAAAGAGGGTGTAATTGAAGCTGAAGGTACAATACTAGAAGCTCTACCCAATGCTATGTTTAGAGTTGAGCTAGATAATGGTCATAAGGTGCTGGCTCATATATCTGGAAAGATGAGAATGCATTATATAAAAATATTGCCTGGGGATAAAGTTAAAGTTGAAATTTCTCCTTATGACCTTACAAGAGGTAGGATTATTTTTAGGAAAAAATAACAAGAAAATAAAAAATAAGTAAGATAATGAAAAATATTTATAAGTAAAAAAAATAAAGTTATTTAAAAAATTAAGTTATTTTAACTTATGTAATTAATTAAAAAATATTATTGACTATATAGGATTAAAATATTTTAACTATAAAAAATATAATCAAACTAATGTTATTAATGTAATAAAAATAAATAATTTTATTAATGTTATAAAAATAGGGCTAATAAGAGGGCATAAAATGAAAGTAAAACCATCAGTTAAAAAAATATGCAGCAGTTGCAGAATTATAAAAAGGGAGGGTAAAGTTATGGTTATTTGTAAAAACCCTCGTCATAAGCAGAAACAAGGTTAAGGAGGTTTTAATTGGCAAGAATTGCAGGAGTAGATATTCCTAGGGATAAACATATAGTTATTGCTCTTACTTATATTTTCGGTATTGGAAAGTCTTTAGCACAGAAGATTTTAAAAGATTTAAATATAGAAGAAACTAGAAAAACTAAAGACTTAACTGAAGATGAAATAGTAAAAATTCGAACTTATATTGATAATAATTTAAAGGTTGAAGGCGATTTAAGAAGAGAAATAACTCAAAATATAAAAAGACTAATTGAAATTAATTCTTATAGAGGCATTAGGCATAAAAGGGGTTTGCCAGTAAGAGGGCAAAGAACTCATACTAATGCAAGGACTCGAAAAGGCAGAAGAAAACCAGTAGGTATTAAGTCAAAAGGCAAGTAGAGCAATGTAGATAGAATAGTGTAGATAGAGTATGTAGATAGAGTATTATAGGTATTCTGATAAATAGTATAGATAAATAGTTAAATACTAAGATATAAAATCTTGAAGATATTAGAAAGTAAGTTTTTTTAAAATATTTTTTAATATTTATTATATTTTATTAATTATAAATTATATTGATTATATTGTAATTATATTGTATTTATGTGGAGGTAGTTTTGGCAAAAAAAACAACAGCAGTCAAAAGAGTTAAAAGAAAAGACAAGAAGAATATACCTTATGGGGTTGCCCATATTCAGTCTACTTTTAATAATACAATTGTAACTATTACTGATTTAAAGGGTAACACAATTGCATGGGGCAGTGCTGGTTGTATGGGCTTTAAAGGTTCTAGAAAAAGCACACCTTTTGCTGCACAAGTTACTGCATCAAATGTAGCAAAAGCTGCTCAAGAGCATGGTGTTACAAAAGTTGATGTTTTAGTTAAAGGTATTGGTTCCGGCAGGGAAACAGCGGTAAGATCACTTCAGGCTGCTGGTCTTGAGATAGGTTCTATTACTGATATTACGCCAGTTCCTCATAATGGCTGCAGACCTCGTAAAAGAAGAAGAGTTTAGATTTCTTAAGTCGAATAATTACTTAGAGGTTCATAAGAATAGTTTAGTTCATAATAGTTCATAATAAGAGCTGATAAGATCTAATAAGAGCTAATAAGATTTAAATTTAATAAGATTTAAATTTAATAAGAGTAAAATTTAATATAAGAGTAAAATAGTGTTTAAATTTAAATAATATTTGAATTTAAAAAATTGTTTTTTAGAATTTATTTTTAAAATTTAGGAGGAGTTTATAGATGAATGCAGTTGGCGGCAGTTCATGCAAGCTTTGCAGAAGAGAAAGACAAAAATTATTTTTAAAAGGTATTCGTTGTTATACTGATAAGTGCGCATTAGAGAGAAAACCATATGTTCCTGGACAAAAAGCAAAAATGAGGCTTATAGAAAGTGAGTATTATAAACAGCTAAGAGAAAAGCAAAAAGCAAAAAGGTATTACGGTCTTCGTGAAAGGCAGTTTAGGAATTATTATAAGCAGGCAGTTAGAAGAAAAGGTATTACTGGTGAAGTTTTGCTCCAGCTTCTTGAAACAAGGCTTGATAATGTTGTTTATTTAATGGGGTTTGCAGTTTCAAGAAGTCAAGCAAGGCAGTTGGTTTCACATGGTCATATAGCCGTGGATGGTAAAAAAGTTGATATTCCATCTTACCATGTAAAAGAAGGTCAAACTATAAGTGTAATGCCTTCTAGCGCTGAAATTCCACCCATACTTGAAGCTAAAGAATCAGCAGGTTCAATTAGTGTTCCAGAGTGGCTGAAGGTTGATATTAAGAATTTGAAAGGTCAAGTTTTAAGAATGCCTGAAAGAGAGGAAATCAAAGCTCCAGTTAATGAACAAATGGTTGTAGAGCTTTATTCTAAGGTATAATTCTTATTAATTCTTATTATAAGTTTTTTTAGTTTTTTTATTTAAATATATTTTTTTAGGAGGTTGATAAAAATTGCTTAAAATGCATAAGCCAAATGTTACAGTCAAGCATAAAGATGAGTTTGAAGGTATTTTTACTATCGAACCTCTGGAACGTGGATTTGGACATACTTTAGGTAATTCAATAAGGAGAGTTTTATTATCATCAATTGAAGGAACCGGAATAACAAAAATAAGAGTTGAAAATATCAGTCATGAATTTTCAACTATAAGTGGGTTAAAAGAGGATCTATTAGAGTTTATTGCAAATTTAAAAGGTGTTGTGTTTAAAATGCAGGGAGATGGTCCAGCTGTTTTAAAATTAGTAAAAAATGTAAAAGGTGAAATAAAAGCCTCTGATATAAAATTGCCAGCTGAAGTAGAAATAGTAAACCCTGATTGGTACATTGCAACTCTTACAGATAATGCAGAGCTTAAAGTTGAAATGGTTCTTGAGAAAAATAAAGGTTATAGACCTGCAGAGGAAAATTTGGGTGAAAATGAACCTATTGGTGTTATTCCTCTTGATACAATATTTTCGCCAGTTAAAAGAGTTAGCTTTAAAGTTGAAAATACTCGTGTAGGGCAGATGACAAACTTTGATAGGTTGGTTATAGATATTAAAACAAATGGGAGTATAAAACCTGAGGATGCACTTAGTCAGGCTTCCAAAATTATTAATGATTATATGGCACTGCTTATGAACCTTTCAGAAGGCGGAAATAAAGACCCAATATTTGAAGAAACTTCTGCACCTGAAAAAGAAAGGAAATATCCTACTATTGAAGAGCTAGAGCTTTCTGTTAGAGCATATAATTGTTTAAAGAGAGAAAACATAGATACAGTAGATAAGCTTTTAAATTATAGAGAAGAAGATTTGTTAAAAATACGAAACTTTGGGCAAAAATCTATACAAGAAGTAAAAAACAAGGTAAAAGAGTTAGGTTTATCATTTAGAAAATAGTAATTTTTTAGGGGAGTTTAGGAGAAGTAGACATGGTAGTACCAAAAAAAGGTAGAAGGCTTGGAAAAAGCCCTAGCAATCAGAGAGCCATATTAAGAAATTTGGCAATTTCTTTAATTGAAAACGGACGAATTACTACTACAACTGCAAAGGGCAAATATTTAAGAGGTTATATTGATAGACTTATAACTTATGCTAAAAAGGGTGACTTGCATTCAAGAAGGCTTTGTCTTAGAGCATTAAATAATGCTGATGCTGTAAAGAAATTGTTTGATGAAATTGGTCCTGCAGTTTACGGAAGAACAAGCGGATTTACTAGAATAATTAAGTATAAAAACAGGCTTGGAGATGGCGCTGAACTTGTTATTGTTGAGCTTTTAAAATAATTTATTTTTAGTTATTTGTTACTAAGTTTTATTTATAGTTTAAGTATATTTTATGTATAATTATTGCGCTGTAGTTGAATATGATGGTACTAATTTTAAAGGGTTTCAAAAGCAAAGAGAAAATGTAAGAACGGTACAATCTGAACTTGAAAAAGCAATAAAAATATTAACAGGAAATTTTTATGATTTTACTTATGCAGGCAGGACAGATTCTGGTGTTCATGCAAAACATCAGGTAATTAGTTTTAAAATTGACAAAAAGTTAGATTTATATAAATTTAAATGGCAGTTTAATAATGTTTTACCTGAAGATATTGCTATTAAAGAAATAAAAAATGTTGATTTGAATTTTAATTCTAGGAAAGATGCTGTTTTAAGGGAATACAGTTATTATGTTGTAAATAATAACTGGCAAAGTGTTTTTTTGAAAAAATACAGTATTATGATATGCCAAAATCTTGATATTAAAGCAATGCGTTTAGCAGCTGAAAAATTTATAGGGATAAAAGATTTTAAGGCTTTTAGCAATTTTAATTTAAAAAATATAGATTTAAATAGTATAGATAATACAAATAGTGTAGATAATACAAATAGTGTAGATGATAATATAGATGATATAGATAATGAAGAAAATATAGATAATAAAGATAGTAAAGATAATATAGTTAGAAATGAAATTGGAAGCGGTGCTCAATTCAGTCGTATTTACACTGTTAGGCATTTGTATTATTTGAAAGTAAAAAAATATAGTGGCAATTTAATAGTTTTTAAGATTGCTGCGAATTCTTTTTTATATAATATGGTAAGAATAATTGTAGGTACTTTGCTTGAGATTGGCAAAGGAGTAAGAAGTATAGAAAGCATTGAAAAAGCATTTAAAACAAGAGATAGAAGAGATGCTGGTAAAATTGTCCCAGCAAAGGGTCTTTTCTTAACAAAAGTTTTATATTCGTAAAATAATGGAGGAAGAATGGTTAATGTTGGAACAAAGACATATAGCGCAAAAGAAAGTGAGATTCAAAGAAAGTGGTTTTTAATTGATGCTAAAGATAAGAATCTCGGAAGACTTTCCACGGAAATTGCTAAAATTTTACGAGGGAAAAATAAAGTTATTTTTACACCTCACGTTGACTGTGGTGATTTTGTAATTGTTATTAATGCATCTAAAATAAAAGTGACAGGTAATAAGCTTGATGAGAAATTATATTACAGCCATTCAGGTTATGTTGGAAACCTTAAAAGCAGAACTTTAAAGGAACTTCTTGAGAAAAAACCTGAATTTGTTTTAAGACATGCTGTGAAAGGAATGTTGCCACATAATATTTTAGGCAGACATATGTTAAAGAAATTAAAAATTTACTCAGGTGACAATCATCCACATCAAGCTCAAAAACCTGAAATTATTGAAGTTTAATTTTTAGGAGGAGATAGAAAGTTGACAGAAAAAGTTTCTTATTATGCAACAGGAAAAAGGAAAGAATCAGTTGCAAGGGTAAGGTTAATTCCAGGAGATGGAAAAATTATAGTAAATGATAGAGATTTTAATGAATATTTTAAGCGAGAATCGCAAAAAACAATGATAATTGAGCCGTTAAGAATAACAAATACTTTTGGTGCTTATGATATTATTGCTGATATTAAAGGTGGCGGCACATCTGGACAAGCTGGGGCTCTTCGCCATGGAATTTCAAAAGCGCTTCTTGAAATTAATGAAGAATATAGACCAATACTTAAAAAAGAAGGGTTTTTAACGCGAGATTCCAGAGTTAAAGAACGTAAGAAATACGGCTTAAAGAAAGCAAGAAAAAGACCTCAATTCTCCAAGAGATAATTTAGAATTTCTCCAAAGAATACAAAGAGTAATTTATAATATTATTTTGGAGACAATTTAAAAAATAATTTGAATGAATTTTCCTTGTTTAAAAATAAATCTATTAAAAATAGCAAAGAATTGTAAAATTATTAACGACCGATGTACACAACTTGGTATATCGGTCGTTGGTGTTTTAAAGTGTGTTCTAGGTGATGTAAAAATTGCACAAGTTTTTGACGAAAATGGTATAAAGATATTTGCTGACAGCAGAATAGAAAATCTTAAAAAATTAAGGGCTCATTTTGGAAAAGACAGACAATTAATTCTTTTAAGAACTCCAATGATTTCTGAAGTTAAAGATGTGGTAAATATATGTCAGGTAAGTTTAAATACTCAAAAAGAAACAGTAAAAGCTCTTTCTAATGCTGCTTCAGCAATGGGTATTGAGCATAAAATTATCGTAATGGTTGAAACTGATGACAGACGTGAAGGTCTATTGCCAGAACAAGTATTGCCATTTTGCAAATATGTTAAAGATAATTGCCCCAACATTGCTATAATTGGTATTGGAACTAATGCAAGATGTATTTCTAAGGAGTTTCCAAAACCCCAAAGTATCACTCTTTTATTGAACTTAAAAAAAAGTATTGAAGATGAATGTGGCATAAAAATACCTGTAATTTCAGGTGGAAATTCAAGTATCTGGAAATTTATTGAAAATAAATTACTGCCAGATGGAGTAAATCAAGTAAGAATAGGGGAAGCAATTTTACTTGGACACGAAACTCTAACCTATGAGGCTATAAAGGGAGCCACCACAGATGCTTTTTGCCTAGAAGCAGAAGTAATTGAAGTAAAAAACATTAATAGCTTTATTAATAAATTAATAGTTGCACTGGGTATTCAAGATGTCGGATATAAAAACATAAGCTGTACTAGACCTGAACTTGAAATTGCAGACCAGAGCAGTGATCACACTGTTGTTATATTAAATAAGGCTATGTCAAAATCAAATGCTGGTAATATAAGTGGTTATAATTTTGCAGGCAATAACAGTAGTTATAGCAATTCTGGTAATAGCAGTGGTTATAGAAGCAATACATGTAGTAGTAGTGGTTATAATAATACAGGCAATAGTGTTATAGACAATAACAAAGCAAAGCATGGAGGTTTTTATTTAGATAGTTTTATGCAGTATAATAAGTACAATAAGTACAATAAATACAATAAGCATAATATCGATGATATTAATGGAGAAAATTTTCAAAATGTATTTGATTATAAACCAGGAGATATAATTAATTTTAGGCTAAATTATTTTGGTCTTTTAGCGGCAATGACATCACCTTTTGTCAAAAAGGTGTACGTAAAATAGTGTATAAAATCATTTTAAAAAATAATAAAATATTAAAAAATAATAAAATAGTAATATAAATTATTAAAGTTATATAACATACAATAATATAAACAATAATAGAAAACAGCAATAATAAGCAGCAATAATATGTAATAAACAGCAATAATTTAAAATAAAATGATTGATAATAGATTTAAGGATTAAGTTTAAATGAAAGATTTAAGAAAATTATTTGGAACAGATGGGATTAGAGGTGTTGCAAATGTTGATTTGACACCTGAATTTGCTGTTAAAGTTGGAAGAGCGGGTGCTATATATTTGGTTAAAGATTTGTCTAATGATAAATCTTTAACTAATAACAATAATAAAAGGAATAGCAATATTAACAGGAATACTAGCAGCACTAATAATAGCAATAGTTATAATAAAGACAGTAGCAGAAATATTATTGGTAATGGCAATAGTAGTAATAGAATTTTAGTAGGTAGAGACACAAGACCCTCTGGAGATTTTTTATCTAAAGCTTTAATTTCAGGGATTCTTGCAAGTGGGGTTGATGTTTTAGATGCGGAAATTATTACAACTCCTGCAGTTGCGCTGCTTGTAAAAATTTTAAAATTAGATGGCGGTGTAGTAATATCAGCTTCACATAACCCTGTAGATGATAATGGTATAAAGTTTTTTGGGAAAAATGGGCAAAAACTTACTGATTTTCAAGAACATGCAATTGAAAAGTATATTTTAGGCGAAGCGGTTGATTCTAAGCTTAATCCATCAGGTATTTCTGTTGGAAGAAGTATTGTGTTAAATGATGCGTATGAAATTTATCTTAATTATATAAAAAATTTCTTCAAGCTAAATCTTAACGGTATTAAAATTGCTTTAGACTGTGCTAATGGTGCATCAAGTATTTTAGCGCCATTAGTTTTTAAGAATTTTGGAGCTAATGTCATTGTTTTTAATGATGATATATCTGGTGTTTTAATAAATAAAGATTGCGGAGCAACTCATCCAGAGTTTATTTCTGCAGCAACTGTAAAAAGTAATGCTGATTTCGGAATTGCTTTTGATGGAGATGCTGACAGAGTAATTATTTGTGATAGATTCGGAAAAATAATTGACGGGGATATAATAATTGGAATATGTGCTCTTGATATGAAAAATAAAAGTACTCTTTCCAATAACTGCATAGTTACAACAGTTATGGCAAATATGGGTCTTGAAAAAACTATGGTTGAAAATAATATTGTTGTTTATAAGACTAATGTAGGGGACAGGTATGTTCTTGAAAAAATGGTCCAGACTGGAAGCGTTATTGGCGGTGAACAGTCTGGTCATATAATTTTTAAAAATATTAGCCCAACTGGAGATGGGATTATTAGTGCGTTGGAATTTTTAAATGTTGTAATAAATAATAATTATGATTCCTCTACAATATTTAGTTTAATTCCAAAATTTCCCCAAGTTTTAAAAAATGTTAAAGTTGCTGACAAAAATAAGATAATGGATTCTTTTGAGCTTAAAGATACAGTTAGTAAAGTAGAACAAAAACTATCAGACAAAGGTAGAATTTTAGTAAGATCTTCAGGAACGGAAATGCTTATAAGGGTAATGGCAGAAGCAGAAGAAGAAAAAACAGCTAATGAAGCAGTTGATGAAATTGTAAATGTAATAAATAAGCTAAATAATAAATAAGCTAAATAATATTTAAACTATCATATATGTTATGATAAATTATATGAGGCATGAGGCATAAGGCATGAGGCATAAGGCATAAGGTATGAGGTATGAGGTATAAGATATAAGGTATGAGGCATAAAGCATTTACTGGGGCGGGTATTGCGTAAAGTATTTTTATAAATAAAGTATGAGAATGGAGCTAATTTATGTGTGGAATAGTAGCCTACATTGGTAATAAAAATTGTAAAAATATTTTAATTAATGGTTTAAAAAGACTTGAGTATAGAGGATATGATTCAGCAGGAATTGGGATATTGGTTGACAGAAATATTACAGACATTACAGACATTACAGGCATTACAAGCACTACAGATATTACAGGTGATAACACTTTAAAAGAAGATATTTCAAATAAACAAGTAATTAATAAACAAGTAATTAAAATTGTAAAGCAGGCAGGAAAAATAAAAGAGCTTGAGAATCTTCTTGAAAGTCATAATATTGAAGGAAATATTGGCATAGGTCATACTAGGTGGGCTACTCATGGTGAGCCTAATCAAATAAATGCACATCCTCACATGGACTGCACTGGAAAGATTGCTGTTGTTCATAATGGAATAATTGAAAACTATGCCCAACTAAAAGAGGAACTTATTAAAAAAGGTCATAAGTTTGTTTCAGACACAGACACGGAAGTATTGCCTCACCTACTTGAGGAATTTTTAAAAAATGAAACTAACGGTCAGCTTTTGGTGGCAATGCAAAAACTGCTCAAAAAAATAAAAGGTTCTGGCGCAATTGTTGTTCTATCACTTGAGCATCCAGGTGAACTGGTTGCAGGAAGAATTGCAAGTCCATTGATTGTAGGGGTTGGCAGAAATGAGAATTTTTTTGCATCAGATATGCCTGCAGTTTTAGAGCATACACGTAATTTTATAGTTATTAATGATTATGAGACTGTAAGGATTACAAAAGATAGTGTTGAAGTTTACAATCTTGAGGGCATTTTAGTAAAAAGGGAGCCTTTTAAAGTAAACTGGACTCTTGAAAGTGCAGAAAAGGCTGGTTATGAAGATTTTATGCTTAAGGAAATGTTTGAACAGCCATATGGCATTAGAGAAACTTTGAGAGGCAGGCTTACAAATGGTACGTTTCATTTTGAAGAAATAAACTTAACAGAAAATCAGATAAAAGATTTAAGAAAAATACAAATTATTGCTTGTGGAACCTCCTACCATGCAGCACTTACTGGAAAGCTTATTATTGAAAAATGGGCAAAAATTCCTGTTGAGGTTGATATTAGTTCAGAATACAGATATAGAGATCCAATAGTTGATAGCGACTGCTTGTTTATTGCAATTACACAATCTGGGGAGACAATTGATACACTTGCTGCTATTAGGGAAGCTAAAGGAAAGGGCGCTAAAGTTATGGCAGTAACTAATGTGGTTGGCAGCACAATAGCAAGAGAGTCTAGTTCAGTCGTTTATACCCATGCTGGTCCTGAAATAGGGGTATGTGCCACTAAGACATTTACTGCACAAATAGTAGTTATGTATATGATCGGGCTTTACCTGGCAAAAGTTAGAGGAACTATCAGTGATGCTGAATTTGCAAGAATCCTTGAAGAGCTTGAAGTAATCCCAAATAAAATTCAGTTTATCCTGAATAATGCAAATAAAATTAAAAAAATTGCAGATGAGACTTACAAATATACCTGCTTTTTATTTCTTGGACGAATTTATGGATTTCCAATGGCTCTTGAAGGGGCTTTAAAATTAAAAGAAATCTCATATATACATGCAGAAGGTTATGCAGCAGGAGAGATGAAGCACGGTCCTATTGCCTTAACTGATTCAAGAACTGTAGTTGTTGGAGTAATACCGCAGGATTTTGTTTATGAAAAAATGCTCAGTAATCTTCAAGAAGTTAAAGCGAGGAATGCAAAAATATTTTCTATCATAACAGAAGGCGATAAGAATACAAAAAAATATTCAGATTATATCTTTGAAGTTCCAAAAACAAGAGAAGAGCTTTATGGAATTCTTACAGTAGTCCCAATGCAGCTATATGCTTATTATATTGCTAAAAATTTAGGCAGGAATGTTGACCAGCCAAGAAATCTTGCAAAAAGCGTAACAGTTGAGTAATGGCAGATGAATTAAAAAGTTCAAATTTTTTAAAATCTTAGTCAATTATTTTGCGAGAAAAGAATATATAATTACTAAATTATTTTATATAAACAATTGCTATAAATTACTATAAATTATTATACGTTTATTATATGTATATGCTTACCTTATATTATCATTACAGCTAAAGATTATTATGGCTAAAGATTATTATTGCTGAAGATTATTATGGATGAAGATAAAAAAGACACAGATAGAATTTTTGGAATTGGCATTGATATTATAGAAGTTGAAAGGATAAAAAGCGCTGTAAACAGCAATGCTTTATTTTTAAAAAAAGTCTTTAGCGAAAAAGAGATTTCTTATTGCAGTTCAAAAAAAAATTCTGATGTAATGTATGTATGTTTTGCTCAACGATTTGCAGCTAAAGAAGCTGTGTTAAAATCATTTGGTTTAGGTGTACTAGGCAAAATTAAATTAAATGAAATTGAAATAATAAATAATGATAAAGGAAAACCAATAGTAAATCTTTTAGGAAAAGCAAATTTATTTGCGCTACGAAATAATATTAAGAGGGTTGAAATTTCTCTTTCTGGCGTAAAAAATTATGCTATTGCTTTTGCAATTTCATTAT
>CAYLWJ010000175.1:0-22099 GCA_964387355.1 uncultured Actinomycetota bacterium
CCTTATTAAGTAACTTTATAAAATAATTTTATTTTGTCTTTAGAGCTCTTTATAACTTTATAATTTTTTCTTGTTGGGTAATTAAGCTAAATTTAAAAATTTAAAATTAAATTAATAAATTAAATGCTTAATGAATTAAATTTTTATATAATAATAAACTATCAGAATAAACTGATTAAATTAAGTAAAGCCTTTAAAAATTAATATATTTTAGTAAATTTAGCAAATCTATATTTTAACAATAATTTAATTATGAATAGATTGCTTAAAATATTATTTTATTATATCTTATTTTTAAAATATAAAAAAAATTTTTTAAACACTAATAAACACTAAAAATAAAATTTTAAAAGTAAATTAATAGTTTAGGAGTTTTTATGAAAATTGCAACAATAGTATCTGAAGCAGTTCCTTTTGCAAAAACAGGTGGGCTTGCAGATGTGGCAGGGGCACTTCCTGCTGCACTAAAGAAAGCTGGGGCTAATGTTATCGTAATTATGCCTGGTTATAAGTTTATTATTGATAAATATTCAGAAATTATGCAACAAAAAGAAAAAGATCAGCAGTTAGGAAAAGAACAAGAAAATGAAAAAGGGCAAGAAAGAGTAAAAACAAAAGGAAAAGTCAAGAAAAAAGAACAAGAAGAAAAAGGAACTGAAAAAGACTGTCCGCTTGAGTTAATTGGGCATAATTTAAGGGTTGATTTAAGCAAAAATAAAGATTTAGGCAATTTAGATGATAAAGAAAAATTTAGTCTCTACAAAATTAATTATAACGATGTTGATTTTTATTTTGTAAGAAATGACAACTTTTTTGCAAGAGACGAGCTTTATGGGACGCCTAAAGGGGACTTTGAGGATAACAATTTAAGGTTTGGCTTTTTTTCAAAAGCTGTTTTTGTTGTTTTAGAATATATAGGCTTTAAAACAGATATTCTGCATATACATGATTATCATTTTGCCTTAAGCGCATTGTTTTTAAAAGAGTTGCAAAAAACTGAATTAATTAAGAATAGTGAAAATGTGTATAGTATAAATGCAGAGGATAGTGCAAATAGAAGAAATTCTAGCCTTGTTTATAACTTGTTTTCTAATACTAAAGTAGTTTTTACCATTCATAACATAGCTTATCAAGGCATTTACCCAAGAGAAACACTTAGCCTTTTGGGCATAGATGAAAAATATTTTACAATGGATGGAATAGAATATTACGGAAATGTAAATTTTATGAAAGCTGGTATAGTATTTTCTGATAAAATAACTACTGTTTCTCCAACATATTCTCAAGAGATATTAACGCCTGAATATGGTTATGGTCTGGATGGGATACTTAAAGCAAGACAGAGTGACTTATCAGGAATTATTAATGGAATTGACTATGCTGTTTGGGATCCAGAAATTGACAAAAGTATTGCCAGTAACTACAATTTTGAAAACCTTTCAGGCAAAAAAGATTGTAAGATTTCTCTGTTAACTAAATATTTTAATTTAAACACCAAAGAAGCTAAAAGTAAATTAAACGCCCCCATATGTGGTATGGTTTCAAGACTTTCTGAACAAAAAGGCATTGACCTTGTGGTTGCAGTGATGGATAAAATAATGGATAGCAGCAAAATCGGTAGCGAATTGTTTTTGATAATTCTAGGAACTGGTGATGAAAAGTATCACAATCTATTAATCTCTCTTCAAGAAAAGTATAAAAATAAATTCAGCTTAACTATTGGTTATTCTGATAAAATGTCTAGAGAAATTTATTCAGGAGCTGACATTTTTATAATGCCCTCAAAGTATGAGCCATGCGGTTTAGGACAGTTGATTAGTTTAAAGTATGGAACAATACCTATAGTTAGAAATACAGGGGGTCTTGCAGATACAATTATTGATATTAAAAGTAAGAATGACATAAAAAGAGGAGGACAAGGTTTTAAATTTTATGATTATAGTGATGATGATTTTTTTAAAGCTTTAAAGAGAGCAGTAAAATTTTATTTAGATCCATCTTTATGGCAGAAAATAATTGAAAATGGCATGAAATGTAATTTTTCTTGGGATTATTCAGCAATGCAGTATTTAAAACTTTACGAAAGCATATTATGAAGTCATATTGTAAAAGAATATTTTAAAAGAATATAATATATATGATATAGAATCAATTTAATAACTTGAATTTAAAGTTATAATATAATAATCAATTTAAAATAATTTAATAAAAAAATTAAAATAATTAATATTAATTAAAATAATTAATATTAATAATAACCCAAATATGGTACTTAATTATTTTATGTATTTAATAGCTTAGCTTTTATTGAGCTTTTAAATTACTAAAAATATTTATTAATATTTATTAATTTATTAATAATAAAGACAGGGAAAAAAATTGAGCGACGAGGACATTAAGGAAAATTATAAAGATTTAGTAAGACAATATAATATATTAAACCAAATATCTAAAACAGTTGCTTCGACTCTTGATTTAAATAAAATTTTAAAAATAATATTAACTGGTGTTACATTTGGTGACGGATTTGGTTTTAACCGTGCATTTTTATTTTTAATTGACAGGCATCAAAAAAATTTAATCGGAAGAATTGCTATTGGTCCAGCAAGTGAAGAGGAGGCTTGGAAGGTTTGGGGTGAAATTCAGCATACAAATTATTCGCTTGAGGAATATTTAAACTCAGAAAAGTTTTTAAACGAACCTTCAACTTCGGTTTTAGATGAAAAAATAAGACAAGTGATAATTCATTTAGACGAAAAAAAAGTCTTATGGCAGTGTCTTGAAGATGGTGTACCAAGAAATGTTAATTTGATTAATTATTACCAAGACCAAAATTTTAATTCTAATAAAAATCCTGAAAACACTTTTGATAGTGATTTAGATTTAGAGAATGGAAAAAGCGATGTTTCATGCCAGCCAACCCCTGAAAAGCCTTATTGCTATATTTATGATAAAAACTTAATTGAACCTGAGCTTCTTGAATACATTGATTACCCAAAATTTTGTATTATTCCTTTAATTAGTCGAACAATTAAAGTAGGGATATTAATTGTAGATAATAAATATAACAAGCGTGATATTACAGATGATGATATTAAGTTTTTGCTGATGCTCGGACAATTTGCAGCTTCTTCAATTAGAAACACTATTATTTATAATGATTTAAAAGACAGCTTAGCAGCACTTGAAAAATTAAATATGAAGTTAGATTATCTGCGTGAATATAATGAAAAGATAATTGAAAGTATCCCTGTAAGCATACTTGTAATTGATAAATATTTTAAAGTTACATTGTGTAATGAGAACTGCAGTAAAATTATGCGTGCCCAAAAGAATCAAATAATTGGACGCTCTATCGATACTCATAGTATTTTCATTGATGGAGCAGACTTAGTTGAAGAGATAAAAAAGGTAATGGATGAAAATAAATCAGAGGGATTTCATAAAGTAAATATTAAAATGGACGGCAGAAAAACTGAAGAAATTTATGATGTAATTCTAACTCCTTTTAAGTTTTTTAAAGATACACCAGAGGGAGTTGTGTTAATAATAGAAGATATTACAGCAACAGTTAAATTAAAAAAAGAACTAAGTGAAGCAAAAAAATTAAGTGAGCTTGGTAAGCTTTCTGCAACGATTGCTCATGAGATAAGAAACCCTTTAATTGCAATTGGTGGTTATGCAATCAGATTAAAACGAAAATATACTCAAAACCAAGAGATTGATCCGGAAGCGATTGATATTATAATTAATGAAGTATCGCGTCTTGAAACTATAGTAAATGAGATTTTAGACTATGCTGCTGATAGAAAACTCGAATTTACAAAAGTAGATCTAAGCAGTTTAATGAAAGAATGTATAAACTTAGCTGAAATTTCTGCAGAGCAAAATGATATTTCAATTGATTTTAGTTGCGGTTGTGGTATTTTAGGAGACTGTGAATTATTTGTTACTGGAGATTATAATAAACTGAAACAGGCTTTTTTAAATATTATAAATAATGCTGTTGAAGCAAGTAAAAAAAGATCCAAAGTTACTGTATTAATTCAAACTGAAGATAATTATGAAAATATTATGATTAAAGTTCATAATTATGGATATCTTGGAAGCGAGGAAATAAAACATAATATATTTCTTCCGTTTTATACAACAAAAGATAGAGGAACAGGTTTAGGTTTAACAATAACAAAAAAAATAATAGAGCAACACAATGGCAGCATTGGTGTTGAAAGCAGTGTTGAAAATGGAACGACTTTTACTATAAAATTACCGTTATTAAAACAAGAGCAAAATTAAGTTTCTTGGAGGTTAGGTTGGATGAAGAAAATATTAGTAGTTGAAGATGACAGGCCAATTAGAAATCTTTACAAAGATGAGCTTATTGATGAAGGTTATGAAGTAATAACTGCAGCAGATGGTGTTATAGGCTATGAGATGTTTAAAAAGCATAAGCCTGATTTAATAACAATAGACATAAAAATGCCAAATATGAACGGTCTTGAACTGCTGGATAAGATAAGAAAAGAGGATAAAGAAGTCCCCATTATAATTTATTCAGCATACGGTGAATTTACTCAAAATTTTTCCACTTGGGCTGCAGATGAGTATCTTGTTAAATCTTCTGATTTAACTGAATTTAAAAATAAAGTCAAAGAATTATTAGAAAAAAGAGAAAATTAAAAATTTAAAAAATAAACCTTTAAATATTAATATTAACGAAAAAGAAATAACAAATTAAGAGGGAAATAGTAAGTTATGCCAGAATATAGAAAAGATATAATTTTAGATGAATGGGTTATAATAGCGACTGAACGTGCTAAAAGGCCAGAAAACTTTAGAGAGGAAAAAATAAAGGTTTCTCAGCCTTCAAATATAATTTGTCCCTTTGACAAAGGAAATGAACATATGACCCCTCCAGAAGTTTTAAGAGTTGATAAAGAAGGTAATTTTTATAAAAACAATCTGTTAAGACAAAAAAACTATCAGTATATACAAAAAAGTAATACCCAATTTGAAATTCATCAAGATGAAAAATTAAATAATTTTGATGACTGGCAAATTCGTGTAGTTCCAAACAAATTTCCTGCATTAATACCAAATGCTCAGCCGGTTTCTCATCAGTATGGAATTTATATGTCAATGGATGGTTTTGGAGTTCATGAAGTAGTAATTCATTCACCAGAACACATAACAAATATCAGCAATCTAAATTATGAACAGATTAAAATATTAACTGATGTTTATATTGATAGGATTAAGGATATAAGCAATGACAGAAGAATTGAAAGTGTAATTATAATGCTTAATCAGGGAAAAGATGCTGGTGCATCAATTGAGCATTCACATTCTCAGATATTTGCACTTCCTTTAATTCCCCCTGTTTTAGAAAAAGAAATTCATGGAACAAGAAGGTATTATAAGCAAAGCGGCAAGTGTGCCACATGTGCTATTATTGATTTTGAGCTCAAGGAAGGTAAAAGGGTTGTTTACAAAAACAAATGTTTTTTAGTAATACAGCCTTATGCATCAAGAAATCCTTTTGAAACATGGATTGTCCCATTAAAACATTATCCAAATTTTGAGTCTATTTCAAATAATGAAGTAGAGGCTTTTGCAGATTGTTTAAAAAGGGTTGTTGATTTCTTTTACTATGAATTAAATGAACCATCTTATAATTATTACATTCATACAGGTCCTCTGCACCTAGCGGATGTTAATTTTCATTATCACTGGAATTTTGAGCTAATACCTAAGTTTAGTATAAAAGCTGGATTTGAAATTGCCACAGGAATAGATATTTGCATAACAACTCCTGAACATACTGCAGATTTCATGAAAAAAAGTAAATTTTTTAAGTAAAAAATGATATAGTTAGATGTTACAAAATAAGATTTTTAGTAACAAATTTATTATTCAGTTTAGAAAAATCTCATTATTTTCTTTGCTTGGTCTAGCAATTGTTAATCTTTTTTGTTTTTTTATTTTAAAAAGGTTGGATTTTTATGCTGTTTTAGTAAGCAGTTTTGTTAACCTTGTTTTATTTTTGCTTACATTGGTTTCTTATCAAAAAATATCAGCCTCAAATAATCCATCAAAAATAAAATATGTTTTTTTATTATTTCTTTTGAAACTGGCAATATCTGCTTTAGCTTTTTTTATTATTTATTATTTTAAGGTTTTAAGTCCATTGGTATATTTGATTTCTTTTTTGATTTTTTTTACAGTTTTTTTTAACTTAGAAATTTTTTTAATATACAAAAGGATTTTAAAATTTGGCAATTGAGAATACAAATGATTATTAAATTGTTATTTTAGATTGGATTTCAAAGTAATTTCAAAGTAAATATACATATCTAATTTAGTAATTAAATTAATACATTAAGTATAATTTTAATTATTTTTAGATAACTTGTGGATTTTTACAATTTTAATTGATAATTGTTTTAATTAGAAAAAATTTTGTTATAATTCTTAAAAAATTTAAAACTTATTTTTGCTTATTAACAAAATAGTAAGTTTTTTAAAGCAAAGTATATCTTAAACGTTGTTATAAATTTTATTTTTAGTTAATTTTATTTCAAAAATTTTAAAGAGCTAACTGGAGGGTAAATTTTTGGAGGTTTTAGAGCATTTTTATAATAAAGTTGTTTTTCCTTTAAAAATTGGCTCTTTTGATATCTCAATTACAAACCTTACTCTTTCTATGTTTGCAGGAGTAGGTGCTTTTATAATTATTTTAGTGCTTTTTTCATACAAACCTAAAAAAATTCCAACAAAAAGACAAGTTATAGCTGAGTTGTTAATAAACTTTATTAAGCGAGGAATCTGCTTTAACATGATAGGTCCAAAAGAAGGGGATAAGTGGGTTGGGCTTATTATGAGTGTATTTATATTTGTTTTGGCAAATAATATGGTCGGTCTTATTCCTGGTGCATATACTCCAACATCAAATCCAATTGTTCCTTTAACTCTTGCAGTTTTAATATTTTTAATAGTTCAGATTACAAATTTTGCAAAAAACGGGTTTAAAGGTTACTTAAAAACTTATGCCCCGTCAGCTGTCCCAAAGTGGATGCTTGTAATTGTAGTCCCAATCGAGGTAATTAGTACTATTGCAAAGCCTTTTTCATTGTTTATTCGTCTTATGGCTAATATGCTTGCAGGACATACTATTATTTTTGTTTTACTAGGCTTGATTACATATTTTAAAAATTATTTTATAGCTATTGCAGCAGTGCCTTTTGCAGTTGTAATGATGCTGCTTGAAATTTTTGTTTCAGCAATTCAAGCGTATATTTTTGCAATTTTATCAGCATTGTATATTGGAGATGTTGTAAACCCAAGACATTAAAATTGTCATATATAAAAATACAGATTAGAATTAAAAATACAAATAAAAGCCTATATTTAAAAAGATATATTTAAATATAAAAGCATATATAAAATAAATATATAAATAAATTTAAAATCAATGTTTTTGAAAATATTTTTAAAAGTAATAACAAAAAGTAGGAGGAGTTAATGGAGCCTAAAGTTGCAGCTCTTATTGCAGCAGGATTTTGTATGGGAATTGGTTCAATTGGACCAGCAATTGCTATAGGAAATTTAGTTGGGAAAGCTCTTGAGGGTATTGCGCGTCAGCCTGAGGCAAGCGGACAAATAAATACAGCAATGTTTATTGGTATTGCTTTTGCAGAAGCTATTTCTCTTTATGCATTAGTAGTTGCATTTTTGTTGATATTTGTGGCTTAAAGTAGTTCAAGAAAAGCGGATTTTAAATTTAAAAATTTAAAATTTCATGGTTTTAAATTTAGGAAATTTAATGTTTACATTGTAAAAAAGGTTATTTATAAGATCTATTTAGTAAGGTCTATTTAATAAGTTATTTAAAATTTTACAAAATTTATTTTAAACTAAAGATAAGATAAGATAAGAGGTGGGCTAAGCTTGGAAGAAGTTTTAAAAATAATAAATCCAATGACTAGCACTCTATTCTGGTCAATAATTGTATTTATAATTCTTCTTGTGGTTATAATTAAGTTTGTTTTAAAACCAGTAAATAAAATGCTAGTAAAAAGACAAGATGAGATACAAAAGTCTATAAATAGCGCCGAAAAACAAAAAGAAGAAGCCTTACAATATTTAGAGCAGCAAAAAACTATTTTAGAGCAGGCGCGAAAGCAGGCAAGAGATTTAATAGAGGAAAGTAAAGTTGCTGCAAATAAAATAAAAAGTGAAATCGAAGAAAAGGCAAATGAAAAATCTAGGCAAATATTAGAAACAGCGCTTGAGGAAATAAGAGCTGAAAGACAAAGGTCTATCACTGCAGCTAAAAACCAAATTGTTGATATAGCTTTAGATGCTGCCCAGAAGTTAATAGGCAAAACTCTTTCAGAAGAAGAACATAAAAAGTTAATTGAAGAAAGCTTAAAGGAAGTTACAAAGATATAAAAAGGTATAAGAATCAAAGATCAAAGATAAATACAAGATAAGATATAAGATAAGTCTAAAATAATTCTAAGATAAATCTAAAATTAAAATAAAATATATAAAGAATATAAAATTATTAAAATTTTAAAAAAAAGTTAAAGATTTAAAAAATGGATATAGCTGAAAATAAATTTAAAACAAACTATTATGCACAGGCTTTATTTAATATATCTAGTGCACAAAATACAGTTGATATTGTTGAAGAGGAATTAAGACAGTTAAAAGATGCAATTTTACAGAATATAGATTTAAAAAAGTTTTTAACAGACCCTTCAATAGATAAGTCAGAGAAAATAAAAGCTCTTTTTTCAATATTTGACAGCCAAGCAAGCTCAACTATTTTTGCTTTTATTTCAATGATTGTAATTCTTGACGCAGTTGAGCTTATTGAGCAAATTTATAATGATTATGTCTTAATTATAAACCAATATAAAAAGCAGCTTTCAGTAGAAGTAATAAGCGCTGTTTCACTTGGAAAAGATACTCTTGGACAAATAAAAAAAGAAGTTGACCAAAAAGCAGGGCTTGATGTAAGGATAAAAAATATCATTGATAAAAGCATAATTGGCGGAATTATAATTAAAATTGGCGATAGAATTATTGATTTGAGTTTAAAATATAAAATTGAAGATTTACGAAATAAATTAAAATCAATTGAGCTTAGAGGTGAAGAATTTGGCATTGAAAATTAATACTGATAAAATTACACAACTTATCAGTTCAGAAATAGAAAAGTATAAGAGTCAAGCAGCAGTTGAAGAAGTTGGGAGAGTTTTAGAAGCAGGAGATGGAATTGCAAGAATATCCGGTCTTTCAAGAGCAATGGCAGGAGAAATGCTTGAGTTTCCAGATAACACTTTTGGTGTAGTGTTAAATTTAGATAGAAATGAAATTGGGGCAATAATTCTTGGTGATTATACAAGAATTCAGGAAGGCGATATTGTAAAATGCACGGGTAAAATTCTTCAAGTTCCAGTTGGAGAGGAACTTGTTGGAAGAATAATTGATCCGCTAGGAAATCCATTAGACAATAAAGGGCCTATTAAAAGTAATAAATTTAGGCCTGTCGAGTTTTTAGCACCTAATGTTGTAAGCAGGCAGCCTGTAAAAGAGCCTTTGCAAACAGGTATTAAGGCAATAGATTCAATGATACCAATAGGAAGAGGGCAAAGAGAGCTTGTAATTGGTGATAGAAGTATTGGAAAATCTGCAATACTAATTGATACGATAATTAATCAAAAAGGAAAAGATATTTATTGTGTTTATGTTGCCATTGGTCAGAAAACTTCTACAGTAGCAAAATTGGTTGAAAAACTTCAGGAAGCAGGTGCTATGGAGTATACAATTATTGTTAGCGCAACGGCAAGAACTACAGCATCTTTACAGTATATAGCGCCATATGCAGGCTGCTCAATAGGTGAATATTTCATGTATAACAAAAAACATGCACTTGTAATGTATGATGATTTATCAAAGCATGCAGTGGCATACAGGCAACTGTCTTTGCTTTTAAGAAGACCTCCAGGAAGAGAAGCTTATCCAGGAGATATTTTTTACCTTCATTCTAGACTGCTTGAAAGAGCAGCTAAACTTTCTGATGAGCTAGGTGGAGGTTCATTAACAGCAATTCCAGTAATTGAAACAAAAGCTGGAGATATTTCTGCTTATATTCCTACAAATGTTATTTCAATTACTGATGGGCAAATTTATCTGGAGACAGATTTATTTAATGCAGGTGTAAGACCAGCAATAAATCCTGGAATTTCAGTGTCAAGGGTTGGAGGAAATGCTCAGATAAATGCTATGAAAAAAGTTGCTGGGATGTTAAGGCTTGACCTTGCGCAGTATCGTGAGCTTGAAACTTTTGCAAAGTTTGGAACTGAGCTTGACAAAGAAACAAAAAAGCAGCTTGCTCGTGGTGAAAGAACGGTTGAAATATTAAAACAAGGTCAGTTTGAGCCAATGGATGTTGAAGACCAGGTACTTATATTATTTGCCTTAACTAAAGGCTATCTTGACGATATTGAAGTTTCAAAACTGGCAAGATTTGAAAAAGAATATTTAGAATTTATGCACAGCTCAGAAAGAAAAATCATTGACGAGATTAGGGATACAAAAGACATTAGTCAAGATTTAGAAAATAAAATTATTGATGCAATTTTAAAATTTAAGAGTACTTTTAGCTAAAAATTAAAATTAAAAAATAGAATTAAAAAAACAAAGTAAAAAAGCAAAAAAATAAGGCGAGTTTAAAAAGCTTAAATTAAAAAATTAAATAGTCTAGTTATCTAAATGGAAAAAGCGCAAAAAATTAGAAACCGTATTAGAAGTATAAGTGGAACACGGAAAATTACAAAAGCAATGGAAATGATTGCTTCTTCAAAAATTAGAAAAGCTCAATCAAGAGTCCTTGAGGCGAGAGCTTTTGCTGCAAGCATTGAAGAAGTAATTACAGATATTGCGTGCTTTTCAGGTCCTGTTAGCAATCCTTTTATAGATAAACCTGAAAATGAAAACACTGTTTTGGTTTTAGGTATAACTGCAGATAGAGGACTTTGTGGAGGATACAATTCAAATATTATAAGGTTAATTGAAAAAACTATAAAAATATTAAGAAGAACGGGTAAAAATGTAAAACTTGATATTATTGGCACGAGGGGAAAGAATTATTTTAAGTATACCGGGTATGAAATGGAACGGGTATACGAAAATTTATCTGATTATCCAAAGTTTTTAGATGCTAGAGAAATTGCAAAAGATATAATTTCCAGATATCTTTCAGGTCAGTTTGGAAAAGTTCTTATATGTTATACAAAGTTTAAAAATCCGGCTGAACAGGTCCCTATAGTTATTCAGCTTCTTCCAATTCCAATTTCTTTTGCAGAAAGTGATAATAATATAGATAATATAGATAATATAGATAATGTATCTAATATTGATTTATTCAGTAAAAAAGATAAAAGATTTGACAAAAGCACTGATGAAACTGATCAAGAAGTTATTCTAACTAAAACAGAAACAAGCAGTTATCTTATTGAAAAAATTCAAAGTGTAGGGCAGGTAAAAATAGGGGATAAGATATGTAGAATTAGACCAGAATTTGTTTACGATCCTTCTCGTGAGGAAGTTTTAGAAGCTTTGCTTCCACAATATATTTACACAATTATGTATAGTGCACTTCTTGAGTCTACTGCAAGCGAAACTGGTGCAAGAATGACTGCAATGAGAAGTGCAAGTGAAAACGCAGAAGAAATGATTAAAGATTTAGTTTTAATGTATCATAGGGCAAGACAGCAGCAAATAACAATCGAGATTTCAGAAATAATGTCAGGTATGGGGGAAAATTATGGCTATAGATAATTTTAAAAATATTGAAAATAATAACTCAGTTAATAATAACTCAGTTAATAATAACTTAAATGACAGAAACTCAGTTAATAATGTTTCATCTAATAATAATTCAGTTAATGATAATTTGGGTGAGGTTGTAAAAGGAAGAATTGTTAGTATTAGAGGTCCAGTAATAGATGTAGAATTTCCGCTTGGAAAACTTCCAGATATTTATACAGCCCTAGTAATAACTAGGCAAAAAGATGATGTCTACCTAAATACTAGAAGTCCTGAAAAAGCTAATGAGAGTTCTAATGAAAGTGATAGTGAAATTGTTGATAAAAGTTCTAATAAAATTGATAACAAAATTACTAATAAAAATACTAATGAAACTGCAAACTATAGTCAATTGCAACAAGGTTTTAGAGAAAAAATTTATGCAGAAGTTCAGCAATCAATAGGGAATAGTCAGGTAAGAGCTGTTGCAATGTCTTCAACTGATGGACTTAGGCGAGGAATGGAAGTTTTAAGCCTTGGCAAACCAATTGAAGTTCCAGTTGGCAGAGAGACACTTGGAAGGATTTTTAATGTTTTAGGTGAACCAATTGATTTGTTGGATAAAGAAGTAAAAGCCACAATGAGAATGCCTATCCATAGAGAAGCCCCAGATATTAAAGATATTGAACCTACAACTGAACTTTTTGAAACAGGTGTAAAGGTAATTGATCTTTTATGTCCATTTGTTAAAGGTGGAAAAATTGGTATGTTTGGCGGTGCTGGTGTTGGAAAAACTGTAATTATTATGGAACTTATACACAACATTGCTACAGAGCATGGAGGTTTTTCTGTTTTTGCAGGTGTTGGTGAAAGAACAAGAGAAGGAAATGACCTTTGGCTTTCAATGAAACAGTCAGGTGTGCTAGACAAAACAGCTTTAGTTTTTGGTCAGATGAATGAACCACCAGGTGCAAGACTTAGGGTTGGGCTTACTGGTTTAACGATGGCAGAATATTTTAGGGATTTTGAAGGTAAGGATTTACTCTTATTTATTGATAATATTTTTAGATTTGTTCAGGCTGGACAAGAAGTTTCAACACTTCTTGGCAGAATGCCTTCTGCTGTTGGATATCAGCCAACACTTTCAACAGAGATGGGTGAACTTCAAGAAAGAATAACATCAACAAAAAAAGGTTCAATTACATCAGTACAAGCAATTTATGTTCCGGCAGATGATTTAACTGACCCTGCTCCTTCTACTACTTTTACTCATCTTGACTCAACTGTTGTTCTTTCAAGACAAATAGCTGAGCGAGGTATTTACCCAGCAGTAGACCCTTTAGAATCTTCATCTAGAATATTAGACCCGCAGTTTGTAGGTGAAGAACATTATCAGGTTGCAAGAAGAGTTCAGGAGATACTGCAAAGAAATAAAGAGCTGCAAGATATTATTGCAATACTTGGTATTGATGAGCTGTCAGAAGAAGATAAGACAACTGTTCAGAGAGCAAGAAAAATTGAAAGGTTTTTATCCCAGCCATTTTTTGTGGCTGCGCAATTTACTGGAAGAGCTGGAAAATATGTTAAAGTTGAAGATACAATTAAGGGCTTTAAAGCAATTATTGAAGGTAAATATGACAACGTTCCTGAACAGGCTTTTTACATGACAGGAACAATTGAAGAAGTTGAGCAAAGGGCAAAACAAATGGGCTTGTAAGTCATGTTGGTCGCTTAGTTAATTGTTTTATTAGTTTTATTAGTTGGCTGGTTAGTTAATCAAAAGTATTTAATAGTAATTTTAAAATATTATAAATGAATAAAAGTTATGAATGAAAAACAGCAAATTAAAAAAATATTTATTAAAGTTGTTACCCCAGAGGAAAAAGTTTTTGAAGGCTATGTTGACTTTGTAAGTGTTCCAGCAAAAAGTGGAAGCTTGGGCATTTTGCCACGACATGTTCCAATAATTGCTCAATTAAAAATTGGAATTTTAAAGCTTGTTAACGATGGTATTCCTACATATATTGGTGTATGCAGAGGCTATTTTGAATTTCTTGAAAACAAGGCAAATGTTATTACGGAGAAAGCAATAGTTACAACTTATGAAAAGATAGATGAAACACTGAAAGAGCTGGAAAGACAGCATGATATAATACAAGAAATTACTGATGAAACCAAAAAAGTAATCCAGGCTCTTGCAAGTTTAAAAGGGCTTAACTTAAATCGCTAAAATAAAATCGCTAAATAAGCTAAATCGCTAAATAAGATAAATAAAAAAATAAACTAAATAGCTAAGTAAGCTAAGTAATAAACTTGCTAAAAAACCACTAAATAAACTAAATAAACTAAATAAACTTAGATAATATTTAATTTCTGCATTAGCCTAAATAGTTTTTTCTTATCTTTTATAAAATTTTTCATTTGCTATAATATTTTGTTTATAAATCGATTTTATAAATATTAACTACAAAATTAGCTATAAAAACATTAGCTAAAAATTTATTAGCTTAATATAAATTTTAATAAGTATAAAAGTAAAGTGATAGATAAAGTGATGGATAGATACATTATAAATGGCGGAAAAATTTTAAGAGGTAAAGTTAAAGTTAGTGGTGCAAAAAATTCTGCCCTAAAAATAATAGCTGCTTCAATTTTGTCAGAAAAGCCAGTAGTCTTAAGAAACGTTCCTGAAATTGAAGATGTAAAAACAATGGTAGAAGTTTTAAAGATGCTCAATGCTAAAGTTAATTTTGATACATCAAAAAATATTTTAAAAATTGACTGTTCATCAATAAATAATTATGAAGCACCTTATGAGCTTGTAAGAAAAATGCGCGCTTCTGTTTTAGTTGCAGGACCTCTTCTTTCAAGATTTGGAGTTGTAAAAGTTGCAATTCCAGGAGGGTGTAATATTGGTGCAAGACAAATTGATCTTCATTTAAAAGGGTTTGAGCTTCTTGGTGCTAAAAACAAGGTAGAGCATGGATATATAATTAGTCAGTCTAGTAAGTCTGAAAATAAAAAAACCACCAATTCAAATGCTGGTGGTTTTCTTACAGGAACAACAATAAATCTTGATTTTCCTTCACGTGGAGCTACTGAAAATTTAATGATGGCATCAGTACTTGCAAAAGGAACAACTGTTATTAATAATGCTGCAAGAGAAGCTGAAATTGTAGATTTAGCTAACTTCTTAAATTCAATGGGTGCAGAAGTTTATGGTGCTGGAACTGATTGTATCACAATAAACGGGGTGAAGACTTTAGGTTCAGCAGATTACCAAATTATGCCAGATAGTATTGAAGCGGGGACATTTATAGCTGCTGCTAGTTTATGTGGTGATGGAGTTATAATAAGTAATGCAATTTGGAATAATCTAGAAATTTTTTGTTTAAAATTAAGAAATATTGGGATAGATATTGAAAATTATTCAGATAATGAAATTATTGTAAAAGACTCTATTTTTTTAAGCTCATCAAAGAAACAATTTAAGCCAGTTTATATTAGCACTTTGCCATACCCTGGTTTTCCTACTGATTTGCAGCCAATTATTGCTGTAATTTTAAGTATAGTTCCTGGAGTTTCAATAATTACCGAGAATGTTTTTGAAAACAGGTTTATGTATACTGAAGAATTAAATAGAATGGGTGCAAATATTAAAGTAGATGGCCATCATGCTGTTATAACCGGGGTCGAAAAGTTATCAGGTGCGCCAGTAAAAGCTTTTGATTTGCGTGCAGGGGCTGCAATGGTTTTAGCAGGACTTGCTGCAGAAGGAACCACTGAGGTTTATGATATCTTTCACATAAAAAGGGGTTATGAAAAGTTTGAACAAAAGCTTTCTGCCTTAGGAGCAGATATAAAAGTTTCGTAATTTTATTAATAATATTTTATAATTTTATAAGTAAATAGATTTTTAAGGTTTTTAATGTTTTTTATCAGTAATGTGTTGCTTGATAATTACTCAGTAATACATTATGAAATATTACTTAATCTTAATATAGTTAATCTTAATATAGTAAATATAGTGAATATAGTGAATTTCGTTTTTTATGCTGGTTATATTTTAGATGAAAACAAAGTGTGACATATTGTATCATATATTGTATCGTATATTGAAGGTTGTAAGGATAAAATATGATTAAAAAATAATTAAAGTATAAAGTATAATTAAAAGTTTAATAAAGTTTATTTAATAAAAATAGTATGGAGCAGTAATTTTGTTTAATGGAAAAAATAGCGAAGAAAATAAAAACAATAAGTATAATAAAAATAAAAAAAATAATAAAAACAACCAAATTAATAATAGCCATAATGAGATTAATAATAATCTAAAATCTTTAACTGATGATAGCATAGAAGCTGGGGCTGGTATAACTGTTAATACTCACACAAAAGCTAGCGCTGGCAAAGTTGTTGATGCTGGTATAAAAATTGACGATGGTAAAGCTTCTGGTGTTGGCACAAATGCTGATGCTGGTAAAACTTCTGGTGCTGGCACAAAAGCTGATGGCGGCATAACTGCTGACGCAGCCTTAACTGCTAATCCTGGCACAAAAGCTAATGCTAGTATAACTGCTAATCCTGGTACAAGTACTGATATTGGTATTAATAAAAAAGGCAAATGGGCTAGACTTGCTTTATATAAAAAAATATTAATCATTTTTTTTAGTGTTTTATTTTTTTTATTGGCAACTGTTTTTACCTTCTTATATTTTTACATGCAAAATGCAAATAAAACCATAAGTGCTGGCACTTCTACAGAAATAGAAAATCTTTTAACACCTTTAGAAGAACCTCGAGCACCTGTGACAATTCTTATGCTTGGCAGAGACACTCGCGATGCGGAAAATGAAAGAGGAAGAGCTGATACTATTATGCTTCTTCATTTAGACCCCAAGCAAAAGCGCGCAGCAGTTTTATCCATACCCAGAGATACTCTTGTAGATATTCCAGGTTATGGCAAGGATAAGATTAATGCAGCTTATGCATATGGTGGAGAAGAGCTCATGATAAAAACAGTATCTAATTTTTTAGATGCAGTAATTAACCATTACATAACCATTGATTTTGAAGGCTTTGTAAAATTAATTGATGAACTTGGTGGTGTTGATGTAGTTATAGATAGACCTATTGAAGATCCAAAATCTGGAGCTTTTATTTCTGCAGGCAATCATCATTTTACTGGCGAGCAGGCTCTTGCTTACACAAGAACGCGATCAACTGAGCTTGGAGATATTGCAAGAATTCAACGCCAGCAGTATATTCTAAAAGAGCTTGTTAAGCAAAAATTAAATTTAAAAAATATTGCAAACATTAATACTTATTTTAATATAGTAATTAATAATGTTAAAACTGATTTAGACCTAATGACAATTTTATCTTATGCAAAATCAGCTTTATCAATTAGCCCAGAAAATATTGAAACGGCAATAATTCCTACACATCCTGAATGGATAGATAACGGGACAAAAAGTGTACAAATACCAGATGTTGATGAGGCAAAAGCAATGTGGGAAAGAATTATTTTTGGCCAGCCTATAAGCCAATATAACATTCAGTATTTAAGCGGATATGAAAATATTCCTGATTCAATGGGAAATAACCAGGAATATAAGTTTAATTTAAAAATAAAAAATACCGGAACTACTACATGGGAAAAAACAGGTGACAATCCATATTATTTAAGCTATCACTGGCTTGATTTCAATACTAAAAAGGCAGTTGTTTTTGAAGGCAAAAGGACTTATCTTCCAATTGAAAGGGTTGAGCCTGGAGGTGAAGTTGAAGTTGAAATGAAAATATTGGCACCACCTGAGTCAGGAAACTATATACTGCAAATAGATATGGTTAGAGAAGGAATTACATGGTTTTCATATCAAGGAATTCCAACACTTGAAAAATTTGTTTCTGTAAACGTAGTTTATTCCGCAACATATAATGATAACGGAACCACCCCAAAACAGGTAAAGCCAGGTCAGACATTTACTACAAAAGTTACAGTTAAAAATAATGGTTTTATGACTTGGCAAAAAGATGTAGATAATAAGGTACGACTTGGAGCTCACTGGTTAAACAGGGACACAAGAGAGATTGTTGAGTTTGGGCTATACAGAGCAAATATTTCTGGCGACATTGAAAGAGGCCAGACTGATGAGATAGAAATTACAATTACAGCGCCTAAAAAACCAGGAAGATATATTTTAGCTTATGATTTAGTTCATGAAAAAGTGACATGGTTTTCACATAAAGGAGTGGTCCCCTTTGAAGTAAATGTTGATGTTGGAATAACTTTAGATAATTCTATAGCTAAAAAAACTTCGGTAGTAATTTATAATGGTTGTGGAATTGCCGGTGCTGCTTCTGATTTTAAGGATTATATAAAAGGATATAATTTTATTATTAGTGATATTGCAAATGCAAAATCATT
Organism: uncultured Actinomycetota bacterium; assembly: GCA_964387355.1. Classification (GTDB taxonomy): domain Bacteria; phylum Actinomycetota; class Humimicrobiia; order Humimicrobiales; family Humimicrobiaceae; genus Calidifonticultor. Next base: position 18,248 of record CAYLWJ010000175.1, read on the forward strand.
TGATTTTACAAAAACACTTATAATTTACAAAGAAAATAAAAAAGCAAATGCAGAACAGCTGTCCCATACCCTTATAAGCTATGAGATGGAAGAATACAGTGACAAGTGGAAGGATTATAAAACTAAAGCTGATATAATTGTAATTGTTGGAAGTGACTATAAAGATAATATCAGTTGGCAAGATGAACAATAAAATAAAATAATAATAAATATTAAAAATCATTTATAATGTAATCAATACTAGGATGATAAGATAAAACAACATAATTATGCTTTTAATAATTGTGCTTATATTAATTATGCTCTGATATTTAATTTATACTGATATTAAAACTATGCTGATATTATAGTGATATTAGAGATATTATAAAAAATGATAATATAGTTAAAGATAAGAAATGATGCAAAGAATTTCAAAAATTAAATCAGTTTTTAAAGTAATAAGGCTGTTTATATTTGATGTATTTATTGTTTTTTCATCATTTATTTTTTCCTTTTTTTTAAGAGGAATTATAAGCCTTTATATACCAGGCACAGTTTTTGAAAGATACAGCGACTATATTGGCATATATATATTAATAATACTTATAATAAAACTTTCTCTTTTTGCTGTGTTTGGAATGTACAGAAGGGTATGGAAGTATGCTTCTATAAAAGACATGACTGCAATTGTTGAAGCAGTTGCTTTAAGTACAATTTTAATGGGCGTAATATTTTATGCATTAAGCCAGCCAGTTAAATGGTTTGGAAATACAACCTTTAGCCTGCCATATTTTCCTAGAAGCATACTAATAATAGATTTTTTAATTACACTGCTACTTGTAATAATTTCTCGCTTTTCTGAAAGGCTTTTTAATGAGCTTCGTTTTGGAAAGAAGGGGCTTAGGAAAAAAAGAGTTATAATTTGTGGCGCTGGTGATGCTGGAGAGATGATTGTAAGAGAAATGATAAGAACAAGAAACAGTGAATACCTGCCTGTGGGATTTTTAGATGACGACCCTGCAAAGCTAAAGCATCAAATTCATGGCGTTAAAGTAATTGGTCCAATTTCTAAAATGGAGGAAATTGTTCAAAAGTTTTCTATTGATGAGATTATAATAGCAATACCATCAGCACCAGGCAAAGTCCGAAAAGAAATTGCATTTAGAGCAAAAGAACTTGGAATTCCTTGTAAAACTCTGCCTAGTTTATATGAAGTTATTGATGGCAGGGTATATTTATATCAGGTTAGAGATATTGATATTGAAGATATTCTTGGAAGAGAGCCTATTCATATTCAAACCCCTGAAGTAATTGCTGAAATTAAAAATAAAGTGATACTTATAACTGGGGCTGGAGGTTCAATAGGTTCAGAGATTTGCCGTCAGGTTATAAGATTTGGTCCTGAAAAAATGATTCTTGTTGATAATACAGAAAATAATTTATTTTTAATAGAACAAGAACTTGCAAATGAGTATGGGTTTTCATCAATTGTTCCTATTGTTGCAGATATTAGAGACAAGCAGGTTATGAAAGCTGTGTTTAGTAAATATAAACCTTTTATAGTTTTTCATGCTGCTGCATATAAACATGTTTCATTAATGCAGTTAAATCCTGAAGCTGCAATTCAAAATAACTTTATAGGAACAAAGTTGCTTGCTCAGCTTTCAATAGAAAACAATGTTTCAAGATTTGTTATGTTATCAACAGATAAAGCCGTAAACCCAACAAGTATTATGGGAGTATCTAAGTTTTTGGCAGAAAAATATCTTCAAACTATTGCCAAAGAAAAAAATACACGATTTATAATAGTCAGGTTTGGAAATGTTTTAGGAAGCCGAGGAAGTGTAGTTCCTTTGTTTAAAGAACAGATAAGAGCAGGCGGGCCTGTTAGGATTACTCATCCTGATATGAAAAGATACTTTATGACAATTCCAGAAGCAGCTCAGCTTGTAATACAGGCTTGCATTATGGGAAGTGGCGGTGAGATATATGTTTTGGACATGGGAGAACAGATAAGTATTGTTGAACTTGCAAAAAACATGATTAAATTATACGGGATGGAGCCAGGAAAGGATATTGAAATAATTTATACAGGACCAAAATTTGGAGAAAAATTTAATGAAGAGCTGTTTTATTCTTATGAAGAGCCAGTTAAAACTAATTTTAACTATATTTATGAAGCGAAAATAAATCATAATTCTGATAATAATGATTATTTACCACCTATATTAAAACTTTCAAAAGAAGAAATCTTAAATATATTATTTAGCATAGAAAAAGAGATACAGATATATGATTATAATAATCTTTTTAAAGATTTAAAAAGATTAGTTTCAAATTTTGATGAAAAAGAAATCTGGTATAGATGGCCTTAAAGTTGTACTTGAATTAAAATATAAATTACTTTAAATATATTTCTTTTAATTTTTAGTTTCTATGCTTTGCTTAATTTGAATGCTTAATTTGAAGTTTAATTGGAGCAATTTAAATGTTTTATAAAGCTTTTAAGCGCATTTTTGATATTTTTTTTTCAATTTTTCTAATAATATTATTTATACCACTTTGGATTGTAATTCCTATAATTATAAAAATAGATTCTAAAGGAAGAGTAATATTTAAGCAAAAAAGGATAGGACTTAACAGCAATTATTTTACGATATATAAATTCCGATCTATGAAAGAAGGAACACCTGATATACCTACAGATGTTTTAAAAAGTCAGCAAAACCAGATATTGCTTTATACCAGAGTTGGAAAGTTTTTAAGGAGATACAGCATAGATGAAATACCCCAGCTTTTTAATATATTAAAAGGTGATATGAGTTTCGTAGGTCCAAGGCCTGCACTTTACAATCAGGATTATTTAATAAGACTTAGAAAAGAGAAAGGAATTGATAAAATAAGACCAGGTGTTACTGGACTTGCACAAATTAGCGGTCGAGATGACCTTTCAATTGAAAAAAAAGTTGAATATGATTATAAATATTTAAAAAGTGCTTCCTTTTGGATGGATTTAAAAATTATTGCTGTTACAACTAAAGCTGCTATTTCTGGTAAAGGTGTATATTAAAAGCGTATATTAAACCATAATCTTTTCTATATTTTGCAATCAATTTAAATTCTTTTTGCTTTAGAATATCTTTGCTTTTTAAATAGTTGTTATCCAGAATGACAAGATAATTATGCTTTTGCTTATACTGATAATAATTGCTTTGGCTATTATTGAGTTGGCTGATATTATATTTATTGTATATATTGTAATTCTGGGCTGAAATTGGCTTTGTATATTTTTTGATTTGGGATGCATTTTGGGATAAATTTTGAGATAAATCTTGTTTATATTCTTTTAATATCTCGTTTATTATTTCTTGGCTTGATTTACCTGAAATATTGATAAATTTAATATTTGCTGGATAAAGATTATAGGCAAATTCAGCCATTATATACACAGGTTGGCCCTTTACTAAAACTATAATATTAATATTATTTGCATCAGTAATAGTGCTCGTGTTGATATGTGCACTTATATTCATATCTTTTTCTATGTTTTTTATGTCTTTTTCTATGCTTTCCTTTGCAAAGCTTAAAAATTCTCTGATGTTATAAAAACCTGTGTAAGTGCTGCTAAGATTTCCTTCTAAAATAAAAGACTTATAAGAATCCCAGTAGCTTTTTAAGGTAAATATACCTTGTTGTATAAACAACAATGAGAAAATAATTAAAAAACATATAAGAATAATAGAAATAAATTTGGAAAAAGAAATATAATAGAGTAAAAAATTAGTATTATTAGTATTAATATCAGTATTATTATCAGTATCAATATTAGTATTAGTATTAATATCAATATTAGTATTAATGTTAATGTTA
>CAYLWJ010000176.1:0-16503 GCA_964387355.1 uncultured Actinomycetota bacterium
CTTTATTATTCTTTATTACTTATTATTTTTTATTATAAATTATTCTAATTTATTATATTTTTTTATTTATATTAAACATTTATTACGTTTGTTACATCTATTTTTAATTATATTTTAATATCTAATTACCTCCATTTATACTAATAAATCTTAATCGTTAATTTTAACCATTAATTACAGCACCTTTTAAAGCATTGGCACATACACAATTTCTAATTTTTGGAACATTTGGAATTGCTTTAAATAATAATTTTCTTAATTTTTCATTGTTTTCATGAAATATTTTTACAACATCATTAGTTGATACAGGTTTTATATTTGGGTCATTTTCAAGACCTGCATCATAATCAGTAATTAAAGAGATATTTACAAAGCAAATTTCCAGCTCTCTTGCTAGAGTAACCTCAGGGTATTGGGTCATATTAATTACTTCCCACCCTTGAGAGGAATACCATTTGCTTTCAGCTTTTGTAGAAAACCTTGGACCTTGAATTACAACTACTGTGCCTTTTTCATGACAAGTTATATTTAGTTCCTCAGCAGCATCAATAACAATTTTTCTCAGTTCAGGACAATAAGGCTCTGCAGTCGAAATATGAGTTGTAGAAGGTCCATCATAAAAAGTATCTTTCCTACAGTTTGTCCTGTCAATGAACTGGTCACAAATTACAAAATCCCCAGGTTTAATCCATGGCTGAAGACTCCCTGCAGCACAAGGAGAAAAAATTTGTTTAACCCCGAGCTCTTTCATTGCCCAGATATTAGCCCTATAATTAATCATATGAGGAGGTATTGAATGATTCTTTGCATGTCTTGGTAAAAATGCTACCTTAACTCCTTCAAGATTTCCAATAACTATTTTATCAGAGGGATTACCATAAATTGTCGGAATAAATACCTCATCTTCAATTTCTAAAAAATTATAAAAACCTGAACCTCCAAAAACACCAACATCTGCTTTTAAACTATTTTTAATTTTGTTATTGTAACTAGTCATTTTACCTTTACCCTATTGCCTTTCCTTCATTTTTTTTCTTTTTTAAATATTATGCTGAGATAATAATTCAAGTAGTGATTTTTGTGGCCTTGCACCATACTGAGAAACTATTTGAGCAGCAACCAAGCTTCCAATCTTTGCACAACTATAAAGATCTCTATTATTAACATAACCATGTAAAAATCCTGAAGCATATAAATCGCCAGCACCAGTAGTATCAACCGTATCCACTTTATGTGCTTCTACAAAAAATGTATTATCTTTCACACACACAACAGAGCCTTTAAATCCAAGGGTTATAACAAATATTGTTTCAACATTTAATTTTTTTATTTCCAAAATTGCATCATCTACACTTTTTGTTTTAAAAAACTGATTTATCTCATCCTCATTGCCAAAACAAATATTTATTTTATTATTAAAAATTAATTCTTTAAAAATATCTAAATTTCTCTGTACACAAAAATTATCAGACATACTTATAGCAGTAATACAATTATATTTAAATGATAAATCAATAGCCTTAAACACTGCATTTTTTGCAGTTTCCTGATCAAATAAATAACCTTCGATATAAACTATCTTTGAGTTAGAAATAATTTTTTCATCAATATCTTTTTCAGAGAGCATACATGAAATTCCTAAAAATGTATTCATTGTTCTTTGCGCATCAGGTGTAGTTAAAACAATACAACAAGCAGTTGAAGGACAATTGCCTTGAGCTTTTTTTGTTTTAAAAATTACTCCTAGTTTTTTTAAGTCTTTCTCAAATTCTAAACCAAATTTATCATTTTTTACTTTCCCAATAAAAGCTACTTTATCTCCTAAATAAGCCATACCAGCAATAGTATTTGCAGCTGAACCTCCAGATATCATTTTCTTTATATTTAGTTTTGAATGAAGATCTAAAGCTTCAACTTCACAAATTAATTTCATCGAACCCTTGTCTAAATTATGCTTTAGTAAAAAATCATCATCAACAGATGCAACAATATCAATAATTGCATTACCAATACCTGTAACCTCTATTGTCTTGTCTTTATTTAATATTTTATTTTTTTGTGTTTTATTTTTTTGCTCTTTTTTATTTTCAGTCATTCTTATACTTTATCTTTAACTATTTTTATCTTTTTATAAATATCTATATATCTAAATAATTCATCTAATTTTTATAAAACATAAATTTAGGGGCTTTTACATTTTAAAATTTTTATAAGTTTATTTCAATTAATTTTGCATTTTGATTAACATAAATTATTTCATCTATTTTTAATAAACTTTTTTAAAAGAAATTGTAAAATTAAAATATAAGAAATTAAAGATATTTGACAAAATGTTCATTAGAAACCAAAATATTTAATCGTTAAAACAAATAATATATAGGCCTATAGAATTTTTAGCTTATAAAAAAATTAACAAAAATATTTAATATTAACAAAAATAAAATTATATAATTTTAATGCTAATCTTTAATTATTTTTAAAGTTTTTATAAAAAGTATATATTAATATAATAAAATATAAAAAGTATTATAAAGAAAGGGCAAAAATGATAGAAACATTAAGCATTTCAAGTTCAAAAAGAATAGAGTTTATAGACATTACATCACAAATTAACGCTATTATTAAAAAAAACAAGATAGAAGAAGGAATTTGTTTTTTACATGTTCCTCATACTACTGCAGGAATAACAATTAATGAAAATGCTGACCCTGATGTAGTAGCTGATATTACATCAAAAACGGCAAAAATTTTCCCTAAAAATGATAATTATTATCATATTGAAGGAAATTCAGATGCTCATATTAAGTCAAGCATTTTTGGTCAAACATTGAATTTAATAATAAATAATGCTAAATTGCTACTTGGAACTTGGCAATGTGTTTACTTTTGTGAGTTTGACGGACCAAGAAATAGAAAATTATATATAAAATTAGTAAATATCTAGTTACTGAAAATGACTGAAAATGACATTATTTGAAGACTTTCAAAATCAAAAAATAAATAATAATAATAATAAAGATATAAACTTATCCTTAGCTAAAGTTCCTTTAGCTGAAAGAATGCGACCAACAAATTTAGACGAATTTGTTGGACAAGACCATCTAGTAGGAATTGGTAAAATTCTTAGAAAGGCAATTGAAAGTGATAACCTATTTTCAATGATTTTCTGGGGCCCACCCGGATGTGGGAAAACAACTCTTGCTAAAATTATTGAGAAAAATACTAAAAATAGATTTATTTCATATTCTGCTGTAGTTTCAAGTATAAAACAAATTAAAGATGTGATGGAAATTGCAGAATATGAAAAAGTAACTAATAAAAAAGCAACAGTTCTCTTTATTGATGAAATACACAGATTTAACAAAGCACAACAAGATGCATTCTTACCATATGTTGAAAACGGAACTATAATTTTAATTGGCTCAACAACTGAAAACCCATCTTTTGAAATAATAAATGCCCTGTTATCTAGGTGTAAAGTATTTATACTTAACAAATTATCAACCCATGATATTAAAAATTTAATAAAAAGAGCTTTAATTAATAAGGAAAAAGGATATGGTAATTTAAATATTCAAATTGATGAGTCAGTATTGGATTTTATTTCAGAAGTTGCCGATGGAGATGTAAGATTTGCCTATAATATAATTGAAATAGCAATTGAAAGTAAGTTAGAAAAACATCATATTGAAAGCAGCCCTGAAACAAATCAAGATAAAATAATTTTAAATTTAGATTTAATTGAAGAAATAATACAAAGAAAGTCAATATTTTATGATAAGAATGGTGAAGAGCATTATAATTTAATATCAGCACTACATAAAAGTTTAAGAGGCAGCGATGTAGATGCTTCTTTGTATTGGACTGTTAGAATGATTGAAGGTGGAGAAGACCCTTTATATATATTAAGAAGACTTGTAAGATTTGCTTCAGAAGATATTGGTCTAGCAGACCCAAATGCTTTATCAGTTGCAATTAATGCAAAACAATCTTTTGAATTTGTTGGTCCTCCAGAAGGATATTTAGCAATTTTAGAAGCAGTAGCTTACTTAGCTCTAAGCCCTAAAAGCAATTCACTTTATAATTCATATAATTTAATACAAGAAGATATAAAAAAATATCAGTCTTTGCCTGTTCCATATCATATTAGAAATGCACCTACTAATTTATTAAAACAAATTGGTTATTCAAAAGGTTATCTTTACCCTCACAATTTTAAAGATGCTATTGTGAATCAAACATATTTGCCTAAAGAGTTAGAAGATAAGAAATATTATTTTCCATCTGATAGAGGTTTTGAAAAAAACTTAAAGGAAAGAATTGAAGCAATATTAAAAATTAAAAAACATAAATTGAAAGAACAACAATAATTGAGTAAATAAATTATTATAAGTCATTAAATAAAAAACTTATTTAAATAAAAAACTTTTATTAAATAAATAACCTAAATAAATAACTCTGCAATTTGAACAGCATTTAAAGCAGCACCTTTTCTTAACTGGTCACCAACAACCCACATGCAGATACCATTTTGATTTGTAATATCTTCCCTAATTCTTCCTACATAAACATCATCGTTTCCAGAAGCATCTAATGGAGTTGGGTATTTTAAATTTGAAATATCATCAATTAGTTTAACGCCTTTTGCTTTTGTCATTGCTTCTCTCACTATTTTTATATCAACTTTATCCAGAGTTTCTAAGTTAATCGACTCTGAATGAGATGTAAAAACAGGTACTCTTACAGTAGTTGCAGAAACAGAAATAGAATTATCATTAAATATTTTTCTGGTTTCATTATGCATCTTCATCTCCTCTTTAGTGTAGCCGTTTTCAAGGAAAACATCTATGTGAGGTATAACGTTAAAAGCAATTTGAACTGGAAATACTTCACTTTCAACTTTCTTTTTACCTAAACATATTAAATCTTTTACTTGATTTTCAAGCTCTACAATTGCTTTATAACCTGCACCAGAAACAGCTTGATAAGTAGATACAATTATTCTTTTTATTGGTGAAATATCATAAATTGGCTTTATTGCTACTGCCATTATAATTGTTGAACAGTTTGGGTTAGCTATTATACCATTATTTTTATAAGCAGATTGAGGATTTACTTCAGGTACAACTAATGGAACGTCTTCATCCATTCTAAAAGCACTGCTATTATCTATAACTAAGGCTCCACTTGAAACAGCATATTTTGCAAATTCTTTTGATCTTGAAGCTCCTGCTGAAAATAATGCAATATCAATACCTTTAAAAGAGTCTTTTGTAAGCTTTTTAACTATAACATCTTCAGACTTAAACTTTATAACTTTACCTTCTGACCTTTCAGATGCTAAAGCAGTTAAATTTTTTATTGGAAAATTTCTTTGCTCTAATACTTGTAAAAAAACCTGGCCAACTGCACCCGTTGCTCCTACAATTGCAACATTAAATTCCTTCAAAAAACAAACCTCCTAATCCTAATATTTTTATTGTTTGTTTTTTCTTAATTCTTTATTCTTATTTCTTTATTCTTATTTCTTATTTCTAATATCTTATAATTTATCTAGTTCAAAACCTTTATGCAAAGCTTTAACAGCAGATTTAACCTTATCTTTCCTTATAACACAAGATATTCTTATTGGAGAAGTGCTAATCATTTCTATATTAATTTTTTCTTCAGCCAAAATTCTGAACATTTTTGCCGCAACTCCTGGTTGTGATTGCATACCAGCACCAACTATTGACACTTTTGCCACATTTGAGTCTATATCATATTCTTCAAATTCGATAACTTTTTTTAATTCTTCAATCACTTCTTTAGCTAAAGAAACATCGTCATTTTTTATTGTAAATGAAATTGTTGCCTTACCTTTCTCACTTACATTTTGAACAATTAAATCAACATTAATATTATTTTTTGCAAATTCACCGAACAATTTTGCAGCAATGCCAGGTATGTCAGAAAGCCCAAAAATTGTAATCTTTACCTGATCAATATCATAAGTAACTCCAGTTACTAATGCCTTTTCCATATTTATTTCCTTTGCATTCTCTTCCATTACCCATGTCCCTTCACTATCATTAAAACTTGATCTCACATGTATTACTACATTATGTTTATTTGCAAACTCAACAGCTCTTAAATGAAGTACTTTTGCACCCGAAGATGCAAGCTCAAGCATTTCTTCATAAGAAAGTGTTTTTATTTTTTTAGCTTCAGGTACAATATTAGGATCTGTTGTATAAACTCCATCAACATCTGTATATATTTCACAATATTTTGCATTTAATGCTGCAGCAAGGGCTAATGCAGTTGTGTCGGAACCTCCCCTTCCCAATGTTGAAATATCCCCAGTAGATGTTATACCTTGAAAACCTGCAACAATAACAATTTTACCCTTTTTTAATTCTCTTAAAATCCTAGAAGTATTTATATTTAGTATTTTTGCATTTGTATAAACGTTATCAGTCAATATTCCAGCTTGGCTGCCTGTTAAAGAAATACTGTTATAGCCTTCTTCTTTAATGGCCATGCAAACAAGAGCAATTGACACCTGTTCTCCTGTTGATAAAAGCATATCCATTTCTCTTCTATCTGGATTTTTGGTTACTTTTTTAGCCAACTCAATCAGTTCATCTGTAGTATGTCCCATTGCAGAAACAACTACGACAACACTTTTTCCACTCTCTTTAGCATTTATAATGCGTTGTGCAACTCTAATTATTTTATCAGTATCACCAACTGAAGTTCCACCAAACTTCATTACTATTATTTCATTAATTTCTTTTTTTAGAACACTCAATTTTTTTACCTCAATTAATATTATAAGAAATTATTAAAGAATTAATTTACCCTCATCTAAACTTTTATAAATGGCATATTTTTGTTTAGCTTCCTCTTCTGCTTCGCTAAATAATTTTTCTGCAATATCAGGAAAAGTTTGAGCTAATGAAGCATACCTTACTTCACCCATTAAAAACTCCCTAAATGATTCTTTAGGTTCTTTTGAATCTAATTTAAATGGATTTTGGCCTAATTTTTTTAGTTCTGGGTTATACCTATATAAATGCCAGTATCCAGATTCAACAGCCTGTTTTTCTCTCAACTGAGAATGCTGCATACCAGCTTTTATTCCATGATTAATACAGGGAGAGTAAGCAATAATCAGAGATGGGCCATTATATGACTCTGCTTCTTTGAATGCCTTTAAGGTCTGGTTCATGTTAGCTCCCATTGCAATTTGAGCCACATATATATATCCATAAGTCATTGCAATTAAACCTAAGTCTTTCTTTTTAACTCTTTTTCCTGCTGATGCAAACTTTGCTACAGAACCCTTAGGGGTTGATTTTGAGGATTGCCCACCAGTATTTGAATATACTTCTGTATCCATAACAAGAATATTAATATCTTTATTAGCTGCTAAAACATGATCCAGCCCACCATAGCCAATGTCATAAGCCCAGCCATCACCACCAAAAGACCAAATTGATTTTTTTACAAGATAGTCCTTTAAAAGTAAAATTTCATTTCTAATTTCTTCAGCTCTTGGATCTTTTTGCTTAACTGATAAAGCATCTAGAACTTTTTCTGATGCAATTTTACTAGCTTCGGCATTTAATTTATTTGCAATCCATTCATTTAGAATATCTTTAATTTTTTGTTCTAATGGAAGATTAATCATTTCAGTCATTAAAGATTCTATTCTATCTCTAAGCTGTGTTACTCCTAAAACCATACCAAAACCATATTCAGCATTATCTTCAAAAAGAGAATTTGCCCATGCTGGACCCTTGCCTTTACTGTTTTTAGTATAAGGTGTTGAAGGTGCAGTTCCACCCCATATAGAAGAACACCCAGTTGCGTTCGCAATCATCATTCTATCGCCAAAAAGCTGTGTTAGTAATTTTACATAAGGGGTTTCACCACAACCGGCACATGCACCTGAAAATTCAAAAAGTGGTTGTTTAAACTGACTGCCTTTTATCGTATCATCCGAGACAAGATTCTCTTTAGGCTTAATTGTCATTGCAAAATCCCAGAGTTCTTTTTGTTTTTCTTGTGTTGAGAAAGGCTTCATCACCAAAGCTTTTTCCTTTGCAGGGCAAATATCTGCACAATTTCCACAACCAGTACAGTCTAAATAACTTATTTGTATTCTAAACTTTAATCCTTCCAGCCCTTTACCTTTAGCGTCTAACATTTCAAAATCTTTTGGTGCTCTAGCAGCTTCTTTTTCATCAAGCAAGAAAGGTCTAATTACTGCATGTGGACAAACATATGCACATTGATTACACTGAATACAATTATCCTTTTGCCATTCAGGAACATTTATTGCAATGCCTCTTTTTTCATAAGCAGCTGTTCCAGCATCAAACCAACCATCCTCTCTTCCAACAAATGCACTTACAGGGATAGAATCACCTTCATGCCTGTTTACAATTCTTAAGAAATTTTTCACAATATCTGGTTCTTGAGCTTTTTTTATATCTTCGATTTCAACTGCATTCCTCCAAGATTCAGGAATTGAAACTTTTACAACTAAATCAATTCCTTTATCTATTGCTAATTGATTCATTTTAACAACATCTTCACCTTTTTTGCCATAAGTTTTTTCTACTGCTTTCCTCATATACTGAACTGCATCTTGAAGTGGAATAATATTTGCAAGTTTAAAAAACGCAGCTTGCATTAAAATATTTATTCTACCTCCTAAACCAATTTCCTGAGCAATTTTTGTAGCATTTATAATATAAAAATTTATATTATGCTCAGCCAAATATTTTTTCATTTTAGCAGGAAGCTTATCATCCAATTCTTCTTCATTCCATTCACAATTCAATAAAAATGTACCACCATCTTTTAAACCCTTTAAGAGGTCAAATTGACGAACATAAGCTTGGTTATGGCAAGCAATAAAATCTGCATTATAGACAAAATAAGTTGATTTTATAGGTTTTTTACCAAATCTTAAATGTGAAATTGTTACCCCACCTGATTTTTTCGAATCATACTCAAAATAACCTTGTACATATAAGTCAGTATTATCACCAATGATTTTGATAGAATTTTTATTTGCACCAACTGTCCCATCTGAACCATAACCCCAAAACTTACAGCTTATAGTTCCTTCAGGAACAGTATCTATATTTTCTTTTACCTCCAAGGAATAATGAGTAACATCATCATTAATTCCAATAGTAAACCTTTGTTTAGGACTTTCTAAACTTAAATTATCATAAACGGCTTTTATTTGTCCTGGTGTTGTATCTTTTGAAGAAAGACCGTATCTTCCACCAATAATTAAAGGTTTTATTTGCTTATCATAAAAAACAGCTTTTATATCCTCAAATAATGGTTCTCCAAGAGAGCCAGGTTCTTTTGTTCTATCCAAAACAGCAATTTTTTTAACAGTTTTAGGCAAAACTTTTAAAAAATGTTTTTCTGAAAATGGTCTGTAAAGCCTAACTTTAATTAAACCTACTTTTTGACCTTTTTTATTTAAGTAATCTATTGTTTCCTCTATAGTTTCAACTACTGAACCCATTGCAACTATAATATTTTCAGCATCAGGAGCCCCATAATAATCAAATAAATTGTATGTTCTTCCGGTAAGATTGCTTATCTTTTCCATGTAATCTTGAACAATTTCAGGAACTGCTTCATAAAATCTATTTTGTGATTCCCTTGCTTGGAAAAATATATCTGGATTTTGCGCTGTACCTTTGGTAAATGGGTGTTCTGGGTTTAAAGATCTATCTCTAAATTTTTTAAGAGCATCAAAATCAAGAAGTTTTTTAAAATCCTCATAATCAATAACATGAATTTTTTGAATCTCGCTTGAAGTTCTAAATCCATCAAAAAAATGTAGAAATGGTATACTAGATTTAATTGCACTAAGGTGAGCTACACCTGCTAAATCCATTATTTCTTGAACTGAAGCAGAAGCTAAAAGTGCCCATCCTGTTTGTCTGCAAGCCATTACATCAGAATGGTCACCAAAAATTGATAATGCATGAGTTGCAACGGTTCTTGCACTTACATGCAGTACACCAGGTAGTAGTTCACCTGCTATTTTATACATGTTTGGAATCATTAATAACAAACCCTGAGATGCTGTAAAACTAGTTGAAAGTGCCCCAGCTGATAAAGAACCATGGATAGCTCCAGCTGCACCTCCTTCAGATTGAAGTTCAACAACCATAACAGGCTGACCAAACATATTTTTCTTACAATATGCTGCCCACTCATCTGTATATTCACCCATAGTAGATGATGGTGTAATAGGATAAATAGCTGCTACATCGGTAAAGGCGTAAGCAACATAGGCAGCTGCACCATTTCCATCCATTGACTGCATTTTTTGATTTTTACTCATTTTATATACATCTCCTACCTATAAAATTAAATAAAATAAGCTATTTTAATTTTTATATAAGCTATAGTCAAATTAATATATTGCCAAATATTATGGCCTAAATATTGCCAAACTAAAGTCAAATTAATAAAGTAAAGTCAAATTAATATATGATCTAAAATCAAATTAATCTAATTTATATTAAATTTATATAACTTAGATTCAAATTAATTTCTATTTTATATAATTTAAAGTAAAACAAATCCAATAATACTTAATTTTTTTAAGCTTTTAACATAATAAATATTAAAATCTATTTAAAAAATCATAAAATTTTAACATATTTTATTTTTTTTTAAAATTCTTTTCTATCATTTAATGCTCTACTTAAAGTTATCTCATCAGCATATTCTAAATTTGCACCTACAGGAAGACCAATTGCTAGCTTAGTTATTTTAATACCAATTTGGTTAAAAATTTTTTTTAAATATGAAGCTGTGCTTTCACCTTCTACAGTAGGATTTAACGCAATTATTATTTCATCAACTTTTCCTTCTTTAACTCTATCTAATAATTGCGGAATCTTAATTTCCTCTGGCCCCATATTGTCAATCGGAGAAAGAAGACCCCCCAAAACATGATATAAACCTTTATACTGACCAGTATATTCAATTAAAGCTACATCGCTAATTTGCTCAACAATACAAATTTTACTCCTATCCCTACTCTGATCTGCACAAATACTGCAAATTTCATCTTCAGATAAGTTAAAACAAATTGAACAAAATCTAATATTATTTTTCAATTCAAAAATTGCATTTGCAAACCTTTCAAGATCTAAATCAGACTGTTTTATAAGCCAGTAAACAATCCGTTTTGCAGATTTTGGTCCAATTCCAGGTAATTTTTTAAATTCATTTATTAAATTTTCAATATATTTAATATAGATAGACATTTAAGTAAAAACTAATAATTTAATTAAATAACTAAATAGTTTATATTGAATAATTCATTAATATATAAAAAAATTGAATTCATTAATTGCAAAATTTTTTAAATTTTTAAAATTTTATTCAATTATTAAGTAAGAACTAACTAGATAATTAATATAAAGTAATGGCAAAAATTGTTAATTAAATAAGATTTATCAATTAAAATCCAGGTATATTTAAACCTCCAGTTAGTCCCATTAGTCTTGTCTTTGCTTCAGCCTTAGATTGGCTTAGAGCATCATTTACTGCTACTAATATCATGTCTTCTAACATTTCAATATCATTTAAATCAATAATTTCTTTGTCTATTTTAATCTCCAATAATTGCTGATCTCCATTTACTTTAACTTTTACTGCTCCTCCACCAGAAGATGCATTAAATTCAGTATTTTTAAGCTCCTCCTGGATTTTTTCCATTTGTTTTTGCATAATTTTTGCTTGTTTTAACATTTCCTGATAATTAAAATTCATCTAAACTCCTTGCTTTAATTTTTAATTTTTTAATTACTTTTTGTATCTTTTATATTAAACTTGTTTTCAAAATAAGTTAAAATGTCTTTTTCTTCAAAACCATTTGGATTGTCAAGATTACTAGTGTTGCCAATATTATTGGAATTGCTAATGTTGCTAGGGCTAAGAGTGCTGGAATTAAGCACATTTAAATCTTGGCTGCTTTTCAATAATTCAAACAATATCTTTAACCTAACACCCAATAATGAATAAATTAACTCCTGCAATAATGATAAATTATTATTTTTACTTAAATGGTCTTTATGCCATTTTTTATTTGACTCTAAATAAAATACCACAGAATTATTAACTATTTTAAAACCCTTAGTTTCAATAAACATTGCATGAATAGAAATATTTCTTTTTTTTAATTGTGTAAGTAAATTATCCCAATTATCTTTAAGTTTCTTTTCTAATTTAGATTCTAATCCAGATTCTATCATGGGTTCTAATTTGGGTTCTGATTTGGGTTTTGATTTCTGTTCTAATTTGGGTTCTAATTTTGACTCTACCTTAGATTCTAATTTAGATTCTGATATCGGCTTCGCCTTAGATTCTTCTATACTTGGTTCTGCTTTAGGTTCTTCTTTAGTTTCTAATTTTGACTCAGTTTGTACTTCTATATTAGATTTTATTGTTTGAACACTTAAGTCTTTTTTAACATTTTTCTCTATTATTAAGTCTTTGGCAGTTTGCAAATCTTCAGCTTGACCAACTACTAACTTATTTATTTTCAGTTTAGTGTCCTCTACCTCATTTTTAACATTCTCTACCTCATGTTTAGTATTATCAACTTCTTTCTTAATATTTTTTATTTCATTAGTAAGCATTTTCAAATGTCTTATACTATCGTCTTTAACTAATAAATTATTCTCAACAGCCTTTAATATAGTAGTTTTAAAGAAAATTTTGGCAGATTCTGTAAATTTTAATTCGTTTAACAGTCCTGAAAATAAGTCAATTAAGTAATTCAACTGTGTTGTGGAAATTAAAGATGCCTGATTCTTATACCTATTTTGAATTTCTTCATTTATATCTAAAATATCAAAAGGTTTTTCATAATTTTTAATCACAAATAAATTATATAAATGTTCCAAGTATTCAGAAGTAAGTATTTTCAAATTAATTCCGCTTGTTATAACTCTATGTATAAATAAAACTGCCTGGTTTATATTATTTTCAAGAATTATATTCGTTAACTCAAAAAGCAATTCATTATCTATTATTCCTAGCAAAGATACAACATCATCAACTGTAATTTTTGCATCCCCAAAAGAACTTAATTGTTCAAGTATCCCATCAGCATCTCTTAAGCTCCCATCAGCATGCTTTGCTATTAAATCTATAGCAGAATCAGATATATTTATATTTTCATTTTTAGATATTTCAGAAATTCTTAATTTAATTTTTTCATGAGGAATTGGTTCAAAATCAAATCTTTGACATCTAGACATAATAGTTGGTATAACCTCATGAGGTTCTGTTGTGGCCATAATAAACACAACATGTTCAGGTGGTTCTTCTAATACTTTTAAGAACGCGTTTGATGCAGCAGACGTAATTTGATGAGCTTCGTCTATTATATAAACTTTTTTCCTTAAATTTACTGGCATATATTTAACCTTGTCTCTTAGCTCCCTTATATCATCTATTCCCCTGTTAGACGCTGCATCTATTTCCACCACATCAACATTAATCCCAGAAGTAATACTAATGCAATTTTCGCATTTATTACAAGGTTCAGTACTAGGGCCATTTTTACAGTTAATTGCTTTTGCAAATATTCTTGCTAAAGAAGTTTTCCCTGTGCCCCTTGGCCCACAAAATATATATGAATGACTAATTTTATTTTTTAATATAGAATTTTGGAGAGTTTGGACTACATGCTCCTGTCCAATTATTTCTGAAAATTTTTGCGGTCTCCATTTTCTGTAAAATGAAATATAACTCATACTCAATATAATTTAATATTCAATACAATAATACAAAAAATAATTCTTAAGACCGTGCACCAGACTTCGATTTACAAGAACAAGTGCTATCTAAGTAGTTTGCTCCAGCCAGGTTTACTTGTGGCACCCGAAATAACATACTTACCGCTGCTTCCTTTCGGACCTAACGGGGTTCGTAAGATTTCGCCGCACAAGACCCAGCTTTCACTGCCACTTGCTTAGACGCTATACTTACCCTTATAAACCTCTGCCTGGAATTCAGCCTCACTATAGCGGATTGTGAGTACAGGGCACCGCTAGCTCCCCGCTTAGCACGGTTTAAATTGATTATAACCTATTTAGACTTTTATTTAAATATTAATCTAACCTAAGCAAATTACAATCATAAATTACAATAATAATTGGTTTCTGTTAAAAATTATAAATAGTTTATGCTGAATACTAAATTATATTTTTAAAATAACTGAACACCTGAAAAATTATAATAAAGATTATTAACAAGACAATCTATATCGTATAATGTAATTTTTAACCTTTTTATTTTAATAAATATTAATATTTTATTTTATTTTATTCTTATTGCCAAAATTATTTAAAATAGTAACATTAAAAAAATGGAAAAAACAAAGCCAAACAATAAAACTCAAATATCACTTGCAATGGCAGGCCATAGTGTAACAGATTTGTATGCAAGTTTTATTATTGGCGTAATTCCAATATTGGCTGCTAAATTTAATTTATCATTATTTTTAGTAAGCCTTCTAACATCTATAACTGGAATTTCTAACAGTCTTACTCAGCCTATCTTTGGATATTTAGCAGATAGGTATAATGCAAGGTATTTTTTAGTTTTTGGACCACTTTTTAGTGCCATATTTATCAGTATAATGCCAATTATGCCAAAATATTATTTAATAATAATAATGCTTTTTTTAGGCAATTTAAGTGTATCATTTATGCATCCCCCTACAGCTGCTATTGGAGGTATGTTTGGTGGCAGATTTAAGGGTTTAAGCAATGCTTTAATTTCCTTTTCTGGGACATTTGGATATGCCATAGGTTCTTTTTTTATAATATTAATTATAGAAAAACTGGGACTAAAATTTTCTCCAATTACTATGATACCTGGCGTAATAACTGCAATTATTTTATATAAATACTTAAAGCTTCCAAACCCATCTATTAAAAAATATCAAAAAGAAAAAAACAGCATTTATCAAAAAATATTATTATTAAACAAAATAAAGGTTTTTAAATTTTCTTTAATATTTGCAGCATCTTATACAAGGGATATTTTATGGATAGCACTAACAACTTTAATGCCCCTTTATTTTACACAAGCTGGTATTCAGCTTATAAACATTGGGGCTATTTTAATCATTTATACAATTGCTGGCGGCATAGGAGGAATTTTAGCAGGATTTTTTTCAGACAAAATAAAAAACAAAACAATACTTATACAAATTGGGTTATTTTTTTCAGCCCCACTTACTTTTTTTATGTTTAGAGTAACTGGACTTGTTCCAATTATATTTTTTATATTAGTTGGTTTCTTCTCTATTGGAACACTTCCACTATGTATAAGAGTTTCGCAGGATATCTTTCCTTCAAACATGAGTCTTGCCTCGTCTTTGGTTATGGGTTTAAGCGTTGGAACGGCATCAATAACTATGATTTTCTTAGGTAAAGTTGCAGATATTGTAGGTATTCAAAGAATGATAGAATACCTAATTTTATTAACAGTTATTGTTTCCTTGTTGCTGACTATATATTTATTTATTAAAGACAACAGTTTACAAGAAGTAAAATAAATTTAATATTAATGAAAATAATATTACTACATCAATATTTATTTAAAAAATTTCTCTAAAAATTTCTTCCAGTTTTTGGTCAATATTTGAAGGCAGTTTTCCATGTGGAATTCGCAAGTTATTTAAAACTATTTCGAATTTTTGAAATCCTTTATCGTTTCTTAATTCAACCCATTCAACGCCTAAACTATCAAGTTGTTTTTTATTGGTTTCAGAGAGTTTATCAGCCACAAATACTTTGCTATCCCTTGCTATAATAGCATCAGCACTTTCTGGATTGCCTCTACCCATCAATTTAACTTCACACTTATATTGGTTTTCACCCTCTACTAAATAAAAATCTACCTCTCTTTTAAAATCTGCATCTTTAACCAATCTGCCTTTAATTTTAATAGCATAATTATTATCAGGAACATCATATAATTCGCATAAAGTTTGCATTAAGGGTTTTTCTACTCTTTTTCCAGCAGTGCTCCATAACCCACCTCTCAACTCTGCACGCTTTACAGCCAGCGTATTTACTACAATTAAACTTTCGCTTATATTTAAATCAACACTTACACCCTTAAACTTGATTGTTAACGTAAGGTCTAAATCATGTTCAGATTCCACAAGCTTTTTAATTGTTTCATATAAAGTATCATAATGTTCATTTGAAGCATCAATTACTATTTCTTTTGTAGAAGAATTAAACATATTATGAATTGTCTTTTTGTTTAGACCAGCATTAATAGCAATATCTCTAGCTGATAATGAAGGATTAAGAAATTCTTTTTTATACCAATTAACAGTTATATTTTTGTTTTTTAATTTTGCGTCAACTAATCTTTTGAAGAAGTCTATCGCAAATTGTAGAAATTCAACATTAATTAACGTGACCACTTCTATTC
>CAYLWJ010000177.1:0-1945 GCA_964387355.1 uncultured Actinomycetota bacterium
TTAGAATAGTTAGTATTTTTTCAAAAATATTTAAAAATGGGAATTGCAAAGACATCAATTAATAACTGTGTTTGTAAAGGTGAAAGATTAATATTTAAGTTTTTATTATTTTTTATTGGCTTACTTGGAAAGCAAGAAATACTAAATATGCTTTATACTAGTGTTACTAGGGAAACTCATGAACTGCTGCTTGCAGCGTTTGAAGAAAATCAGTATAGCAGAAAAGCTGTTGAGCTACTAGGAATGTGGGAGGCATAATTTACAGGCTTACTTATTTTCTATAAAATTAACTATAAAATTAAGATTAAATTTAGCTTTTCATGGGCACTATAATTTATTTTAAGCCTTCTATTTCAAATAAATTAATGGTATCACTATTCTCATAAACTTTATCAGCTTTTGGCTTTAATTGTTTCCTGCCTGATCTTATTTATCAATTCAGCTTTTTTTATTTCATCATTACCTTTAATAATTTCTTTTATTTTTTTCCAAGCATCAGGGCAGTTTTTATATTCAACATCAACAATTTTGTGTAAGGCTTTATCTATATCTTTTTTATTATCTTTTGTAACTTCAACACCAGCATCTTTTAACACACCTTCCATATGTCTAAAATAACATGACATTTTATAACCTCCATTTAATCCTAAAGTAAATATCTATATATTTTTAATATTGAGAGAATAGTAAAATTTATTATATCAATAAATTCTGGACTTGTATCTAGCTTAACTTAATAATACAAATATACAAGTATAATATCAAGAAGTTAATTTATCTGATGTTCAACTATCTTTTATTGTTTGAATAAAATTTAAGATATATCTGCAGTAAATAGTGTACTGCTTTATTATATCTTTGACAGACTCATATATTATTTTATCTTTAGTATCATTATTCTCATGAACCAGTCTGTTTCTAAGCCCCGCGCTTGGAGCAATTTCATTAGCAAAACTTTCTGTGTATATCCCCATTTCTGAGAGCACGTAGAATGTATCTTCGTAACCTTTTACTTTTTCATCTCCTTTTCCAATTTCAGCTATAATGTGCTGATTTATGTCAATTGCCCTCATAATAATTTTTTCAAGTGCTCTCTCAACAGCATAAAGTTTTATAAAATCTTTTGTAATTTCAGTAAAAGAATAATTGCTTAGTGCTTCTAGCCTGCTCAATTCTTCCTGAATGAGTTTTATTTTTCTTATAATAAAAATTTTATTAAGCATATTTTTTATCAAGATATTTTTGATATTTTAAAACCAAAAGTTTTTCTAGAATAAACAAATCTTTTGCATCATTGTAAATTCAGAACGCATAGGCACGAAATTCATTATAATCCTGAAGATTACCAAATAGAAGCTGTGAATATTTTGCAACCTGATAACAGAAAAGCGGGTCTACTTTGTGAAGAGACTTTACATCCAGTTCCCTTTTTGAGTTACATCCAAAAATATCTTCCAGTTCCGAATAAATGCCTAAATACGTCTGTAAATCGTCAGGCTTATTTCCAAGATATGCCATATCCAGATCGCTTTCAGATTTATGACTACCTTTTGCATAAAACCCATGAAGAAGAATCAGTTTAAGGTTATATTTTTACCTACATTTTCAATTTTTATTTTTTGTACTTTAGTTAGATGCATAATTGACATATTATAATCCCGACCAAGTCCTTTTTTCCATAATTCAACAGCAGGCTGATATTTGCATAATAGACACATTATAATCCTAACTCTTAAAAAAAAGAAACATCAAATTTTAAATTATAATATTTATAAAATAAAAAAATAGTTTATTAAAAACTTAACTCTTAAGCTAAATATATAGTTAAATTAGCTAACTAGCTATTAGTGCAAGATGTAATAGCGAGATAGATATAATAGCTAGTAAGATTTAATAGTCAGTAATATTTAATATCTAGTAAGTAATTATATAGTAAATATAACAA
>CAYLWJ010000178.1:0-2341 GCA_964387355.1 uncultured Actinomycetota bacterium
AAAGTATATTATGAAATATTATGAAATATTATGAAGCGAACTCAAATTTTATTAACTGAAGAGCAATATCAATTTCTAAAAAATCTATCAAAAGAAAAAAATATTTCCATTGCTGAAGCTGTTAGAGAATGCATTGTTCATTTTAGCACTTCTAAACCCATAATCACTGATGATGAAAAATATGACCGTGCATTAAAAGCTGCAGGTAGATTCAGATCAGGATTGAAAGATCTGGCAAAAAACCATGATAGGTATCTAGATGAGGACCTGGCTAAGTGAAAATATTTATAGATACAAGTGCTATAATAGCTTTTATAGATGCTGATGATGAATTCCATGATGAAGCATTGAAAATTTATTCTACACTTTTAAATGAAAGAAGACACATTTTTACTTCAAATTATATACTACTGGAAACTATAGTAATTCTTAATAACAGAATTGGAATAGATGCAGTAAGATTATTTAACAATGACATAGTTCCTATTTTCAAAGTACAGTTTGTAGATGAAACCCTTCAGAATCTTTGTATTAACAATCTAATAATTGCAAATAGGAAAAATGTAAGCCTGGTTGATTATACAAGCTTTGAAATTATGAAGCAATTAAATATCAACAAAGTTTTTACATTTGACTGTCACTTTAAAGAGATGGGATTTGAAATAATTAAAATATAAACTATCAAAAAATTATAGAGAAAAAAGCAATATAGTATCGACAATAATATTTTGTATATTAATATTATAGTAAATTAATATTATATGCAATGTATATTAATCGACAGTTAGAAGAAGTATTATATAAAGCTTCATCATCTTCAATTTCAGACATCTTAAAAACATGAATTATATATGTATGCTATAGCAAAAATATTTATATAAATATAGTAGTAATTTGAAATATTGGTTTTTCAGCATCGATTTACTGGTTAATAATATTTACAAATGTCAAAAAATAATAATTACTCAAAGAGAATAGATTAATTTTTAACTTGTATTACTATCTTATAAGTGTTATAATACGCCAGGATAATAATAAATTATAAAAATATTATTAATAAATTTTAATATTATGACTATTGCTAAAATTGTAAAACTTAATAAAAAAGGTCAATTAGTTATTCCTCAAGAAATACGTGAGAAAATGGCTATAAAGACAGAAGATACCCTTGTTATTTTCACAAGGGGTGAAGAAACTATTTTATTAACTCCTAAAAAATATGCTGAATATACTTGTGGTTTAATGAGGGGTACATGGGGCTCTTCAAAAGAGGATATTGATAATTATATAAATGAAGAGAGAGGTTCTTGGAAGTAAATATTGAAAAACTTGCAAAAAAACTAGAAAGTTTAACAAGTATTTGTATTGACAGCGCCATCCTTATTTACCATTTAGAACAAATAAAGCCTTATGAAGTTTTAACAAAACTTATTATAGAAAAAGTTGCAAGTGGCAGCATATTTTGTAATATCTCAGCCTTAACTATAACTGAACTTCTTGCAAAGCCTTACAGGGAAAAAGATTACAAAAAAATTTCATTGTTTGAAGAATTCATAAATACACTTCCTAACAGTAAAATTCAACCTGTTGAATATAATGTAGCAAAGTTAGCAGCATCATTAAGAGCGGATTATAATTTAAGAACACCTGATTCAATTCTTCTTTCAACTGCATTATATACTGATTCAGAATATTTTGTTACAAATGATATTCTTTTTAAGAAAATAAATATAAAAGATATTAGTATTTTTCTGTTGGATAAATATCTTTAAGATATCCGAGCACTAAGTTGTTAAAGTGCCTAAAACTTTTCCAGATTAGATGGGTTATTATAAAAGTAATTATTAAAATTGCACGGTCAATTCAAATAAAATTTGTGTTCTTTTAAAATATAAATACCGTAAGTAAAACTAGGCCATCTATCTGTATATATTTAAGACAAGCTGTTATTTTTTAGCCAATCATTTAGCAAGAACTAAATAATTTTTATTTTTCTCCTCCTCAATTAGATTATTAGTTATTTATTTTAATACTATTTTTTACTTTTGAAACATTTGTTACGATAAGATCAGTATTATAGATGAAATTGAAAAAGTTTTTGTTTTAATTTTTTCAAAATTATGGTAATATAATTAAAGCAAACATAATAATGTAATAAAATATATAATAATGTAACTATAATAATACAATTAATACAATTAAAGTATATTATGAAATATTATGAAATATTATGAAGCGAACTCAAATTTTATTAACTGAAGAGCAATATCAATTTCTAAAAAATCTATCAAAAGAAAAAAATATTTCCATTGCTGAAGCTGTTAGAGAATGCATTGTTCAT
>CAYLWJ010000179.1:0-5673 GCA_964387355.1 uncultured Actinomycetota bacterium
GATATGGGCTGGTTGCATTTGCATCTTCGCTTGATCAGATAGGGCCGATTACTAGAGATGTAAAAGACAGTGCAAAACTTTTAAATGCAATAGCCGGATGGGACAGTTTTGATTCAACTTCAATAAAAATTGATTTACCTGACTACGAGCAGTTTTTAGTAGAAGATATCAAAGGGTTTAAAATAGGAGTTCCAAAAGAGCTGATATTAAAAGAGATCTCCAGTGAAGTTAGAGAGCAAGTAGATAAAGTTATTAAATTGGCTGAAGAAATGGGAGCTTTTGTTGAAGAAATTTCTTTACCATCACTTGAATATGCTTTAAGTGTTTATTATATTATTGCACCTTCAGAGGCAAGCTCAAATCTTTCAAGATTTGATGGTGTAAGATATGGCTATAGAGATATGGGTGCTCAAAGTTTAAGAGAAATGTATCAAAAAACAAGAGCAGGAGGGTTTGGTCAAGAAGTAAAAAGAAGAATAATGATAGGGACATATTGCTTGTCATCTGGTTATTACGATGCCTATTATGAAAAGGCACAAAGAGTTAGGACTAAAATAATACAAGATTTTAAAAAAGCTTTTGAAAAATATGATATTTTAATTTCGCCAACATCACCTACTACAGCATTTAAAATTGGCGAAAAACTAAATGACCCTTTAATGATGTATTTATCAGATATCTGCACAATTCCTGTAAACTTAGCTGGTATTCCAGCTATATCAATTCCTGTTGGGCTTTCTCAAAAAGATGGTTTGCCAATAGGATTACAGATTATTGCAAATAGTTTAAAAGAGGATAATATTTTCAAAGCTGCTTACAGCTTTGAAAAAGCAATTGGTTTTACCAAAAATCCGGTTAATATTTATGATTAATAAAATATTAAGAAATATTTATGATTAATATCTATTGTTAACTATACTATTAGATATCCTATTAGATATTATTAGTTTATGAATTATTTTGTGAATTAGTTTTTGCTGAATAATAAAAATAATTGAATGATAATTCAGAGTTTTTAAAAAAAATTTTAGTTAATCATTTGGTTAATTATGGATAGTCAAAATTTTGAGGTTGTAATTGGATTAGAAACTCATGTTGAGCTTTCAACTAAGACAAAAATGTTTTGCGGCTGCAAACTTTCCTTTGGTGCTGAGCCAAATACTTTTACCTGTCCTGTGTGTCTTGGACTGCCTGGGTCTTTGCCAGTTGTAAATGAAAAAGCAGTATTTTATGCAATAAAGATAGCGCTTGCCCTGAATTGTAAGATAAACAATTATACAATTTTTCACCGTAAAAATTATTTTTATCCTGATATGCCAAAAAATTATCAAATATCTCAGTATGATTTTCCAATTGGAAGTGATGGATATCTTGATGTTGATATGGGCAGCTACACAAGAAGAGTAGGAATTGTAAGAGTGCATATGGAAGAAGATACTGGTAAGTTAATTCATACAGGTTCATCAGGTAGAATTAGTGAATCACAAGCAAGTATTGTAGATTTTAATAGAGCAGGAACACCTTTAATTGAAATTGTAACAAAACCTGATATAAGGTCAGCACTTGAGGCAAAGGAGTATTTAATAAGTTTAAGAAATCTATTGCTTTACCTTGATGTAAGTGACTGCAGTATGGAACAGGGCAGTCTTAGATGTGATGCTAATATATCTGTTAGAAGAGTTGGTGAAAGCAGTTTAGGAGTAAAAACTGAAATAAAAAATTTAAACTCATTCAGATTCTTACAGAGAGGACTTGAATATGAATCTGAAAGACAAATTAACTTGCTTAAATCAGGAAAGAAAATAGTCCAGCAAACAAGGCATTATGACCATTTAACTGATACCACAAAAGCACTAAGAGCTAAGGAAGAAGCGCATGATTACAGATATTTTCCTGACCCTGACTTAGTTCCTATTTATGTTGAAGAAGAACTTATTGAAAAAATTAGAAAAGAAATTTGTGAACTCCCATCACAAAAGGCTAAAAGGTATGCTGAAGAATACAAGCTTCCACAATACGATTGTAAATTTATTACATCTGATAAGAAAATGGCAGATTTTTTTGAAGAATGCATGAAGATAAGTTTAGACAAAAATGGTAGCTTTGTTATAAATCCAAAGTCTGTAAGCAACTGGCTGATGGGGGATTTTTCATTTTATTTAAATAAAGAGAATATTAATATTGCTGAGTGTAAGGTTACACCGCAGAATTTATGTGGATTAATAAAACTAATAAATGATGGTAAGATTAGTCAAAAGATTGCAAAAGATATTTTTGAGGAAATGTTTTATAAAGGACTTTCGCCTGATGAAGTAATGAAAAATAAAAATATTGAGCAAATTAGTGATGAAAGTTTTCTTGAGCAAATTATTGATAAAGTTGTTGTTGAGAACCCAAAACCTGTTGAGGAATATAGAAATGGAAAAGAAAAAGCAATTGGATTTTTAATAGGTAAAGTAATGGCTGAAACAAAAGGGAAAGCAAACCCAAAAGTTGTTTCGGAACTCTTAACTAGAAAGCTTCAAAATATAAATTAACTTTTAGCTTAATTTAATTAATTTTAATTAATTCAAGTTAATAATCTACTTTGATAATCTACTTTAATGATTTCCTTTAAAAAATTAAGTTAAAAATTTAGTAAAATTTTTTAATTTTAGTACTAAATTTTAGTATTTTTTTCTTGACATTTATATTTTTCTATAGTAACCTATGACTATAATTTCCCAAAATTTAATACTGCAATTTACTATGGTTTATTAATATAAAAATATTATATTTGTAATGAAAAACTTAGAATTCGATAAACCAGAAAATTTAAATTATGATTTAAATATTATTGTGGCAGATACTGACTGGAAAACTTTTGAACTTATTTCTAAAAAATTAAAGGAAAGCAATTATAATACACTTAATTTAAGCAGTGATTTTGCAGTAAATTTTATTTTAGAATATGAAAAAGTTGATGTATTAATAATAAGTAAAAATATTGAAAATATTGATAAGATATTAAAACTTTGCCAAAAGAAAAAAACAAAAGTTCATATCTTAGGGGAAAATGATCTTTCTTACCCAGTTAACCCAGATGAAATAATTAAAATTTTAGATGAAATAAAAAAAGAAAAGCTAGACCAAAATATTAAAAGCAAGAATAGTTTAAAAGGTTTTTTAAGTAGTTTAAAAAGAAATAATATAAATAATACTAACCAAGAAGATAAAATCATACAACTTAAACAACCTATAAAGATAAACAATTCTAGCCAAATTAAAGAAGTCAAGAAAAATCAAGAAACTATTCAGGCTGCACAGGTTAATACAGAAGGAAGATTAAACAAAGATAGTATCAATGAAAACGATAGTTTTACTGATTTAGAAGTAGAAATTGCCTATAATTCTGAAGTTAATACCTTTAAATCTGAAGGGAAAGACTATAACTCTGTAGATGATGCTTGTCTTTGCAATAAAATTAATAATGAAACAGCCAATAAAGCGGCAACTGAAAAATTAAATTCTGCTAATTTTGTTAATTTTGATAACAAAAAAAATTCAGACACTGCTTCAAATCTTATTGCAATTAAACAAAAAACAATTTCTTTTATTAAAGCAAAGGGCGGGGTTGGAAGTACAATATTATCTTTATATATTGCTTTTAAATTTTCAAATTTAAAAACTTTGCTAATAGATTTAAATTTCTCTGAAGGTGGAAGTGATATAGGATATTATCTAGAGCTGCCAAAAATACCTAACATAATGTTTTTTAAAGAAGGTTATAATAGAATGGCTTTAGAAAATTCAGTTATTAAAATAAAGGATAACTTGGATTTGCTTCAGCCACCACCTACATACGAATTATCAGCAAAAATTGACCTTCAGGATATTTATTGTCTTGTTGACATTGCTAAAAAGAGATATCACTTATTAATTTTTGATTTGCCAAACTATATTAATGATATTTATCTTGGAGTGATCGATTTAACCGACCTTGCAATTTTAGTATCAGATTTATCTTTTGGAAGTATTGGAAGATTAAGTGATATAAACAATAGGTTTATATATTCAGATATTGAAAAAATACTCGTGTTAAATAAAAGTGTAAATGGAAATAAAAATGAAAATGGAAATGTAAAATGGAATGGGAGTGGAAATGGGAGTGGAAATGGGAGCGGAAATGGGAATGAAGTAAGGTTAAAAAAACTTTTGCTTGATAATTTTGATTTTAAAAATGATTTGATAGCTTTTGTGGATTTAAAAGAGCTTGCCATGCTAAAAGGAAAAAATGAGTTTAAAGATTTTGATTTTGATACTTTAAAGGATTTCAATATTTTGGAGGAAAAAGTATTAAACAAGTTACTAATATAGAAACTAATTCTAGAAACTAATATATAACATTACGCTTTAAAGTATTTGGTTTTGTTAGATTGAACTTTTAAGGTAAAAACTGAAATAGACTAAATATATTGAAATTAAAATAAATTATATAAGGCGGTAAAAGAATATGACTAAATCAAATACCAAATATTTTTTACTTGCAATTGCAGGCTCAGTAATTATTGGAATTGGTGTTTTTATGCTAGTTAATAATTATTTCGAAAAGACAGAAGTTGTAGTTGCGGCTGTTGAAATTCCAAAAGGAAAAATTATTGAAGAAAATGATTTAAAAATTGCTCTTTATTATAAAAATTCACTTCCTGCTGGATATTTATCTGGGAAAGAGTTTGCTGTAGGTAGAAGAGTATTAGTAGAACGAAAAACAGATGACCCAATAACTTCTCTTGTTTTTGAAGAAAACTTAAATAAAAGCTTATCACAGGAGTTAAAAGAAGGAGAAGTTTTAATAGGTTTAAGTATTGATAAAGATGAGCCAATAGTAAAAGAAATTTCTAAAGGAAGCAAAATAAGTATAATTTCAACAGTAAAGGATGATGACTACAAATTAATGACTGCCTTTTATAATACTCAGGTAAATGCTTATACTAGTAATTTAGATAATGCAGAAAGTAAAGGAAATGTTGGCAATGTTGATGCTGTTAGTGATGTTGATAATGTTGGCAATAAGGATGATGAAGGTGCAAGCAAAATAAATAGTAATGTAAATGACCAATCATTAGCAAGTAACCAATCAATGCCAAATAACCAATCATTAGTAAATAACCAACCATTAAATTATCAGTTTATGTTTAATTATGATTTATTTTTGATTACAGACAACATTTATATAGCAAATGGTCAGTTTATTGTAAAAAATCTTGAAGTTATAGAAGTGTATAAAGTTAGGAACTCCAATAGTTTATCAGTCTCTCAAGGAAAAGATGAAATTACAAATATTTTTTTAAGGTGCAGTTTTAAAGAATCGCCAATAATAGCAAAAATTGTAAAAAATAATGAATATAAGATTTTTTTAGAAAAATCTTTATAAGATCAGCATAAAGAATAAGCGTAAAGAATATAAAAATATAGGCCAATGATAAGTATGAATATAAATACAAATTTAACTAATATAAATACTAATACAAATATAAAAGCAAATACAAATATAAATGGATTAAATGCAGTTAATGTAGTAAATGTAGCTAATGCAGTAAACAAAGTAAACACAGTTAATACAGTTAATACGGTTAATACTGTAAATACTTTAAATACGTTAAATGTATTAAACACAGTAAATGCGCTAAATAC
>CAYLWJ010000180.1:0-15102 GCA_964387355.1 uncultured Actinomycetota bacterium
TTATTAATTTTATTACAAACAGGCTGATAAGTATTTTAACTGTTTTTATGGCAAAAACTTTTAATTTTAATAGCGATTTAACATTTAATTTTGAATATTTAAAGAACATTTATTATGAGGGATTTGCAATATTTTTAAAAACTGCTGGCATATTTTTACTATGTTCTGCAGCATTGGGTCTAATAGCTGAAATTTTTCAGGTAAAACTAGTTTTTACATTTGGGCACTTACGCAATTTTTTTGACAGAATAAACCCTATTAATGGTTTTAAAAAGTACTTTTCTCTAGACTATGTGGTTGGTTTTTTAAAAAACATTATTAAAGCAGTGCTAATTTCATTTATTGTTTATGCTTTAATAAAAGCAAGGATTTTTGAAATAATGTTGCTTATGGGAAGGGAGCCTTCTTTTATTTCTGATAAAGTTGTTTCTCTTGTTTACCAAATAGGACTTAGAGCAGCTCTTGCAATGCTTGCAATAGCAGTTTTTGATTATTTTTTCCAGAAAAACAGGTATGAAAAAAGAATAATGATGACGCGACAGGAAATTAAAATGGAGTTAAAGCAGCAGGAAGGAGATCCATTGCTAAAAGTAAGAAGAAAGTCTAAGCATCTGCAACTTGCTAGAGCAAGAATGATGAAAGAACTTCCAACTGCAGATGTAGTAGTCACAAATCCCACAACTTATGCAGTTGCACTAAAATACAGACCTGATTTTAATGCTCCAAAAGTTATAGCTAAAGGCATGCGGCTAATCGCAGAAAAAATAAAGAAAGTTGCAATAGAAAATGATATACCAATAATTGAGAATGTTTTTATAGCTCAAACAATTTATAAAACCTGTGAAATCGGTCAGGAAATAACACCAGAATTGTATAAAGCTGTTGCTGAAATTTTGGCATATGTTTATAAAATTAAAGGAAATTACAGGGAGTTAGGTCTTATATGAGAACAACTATTGGATTATTAACAAAAAATGTAGATGTTTTGGTAACATTTTTAATAATATTTATAATTTTAATGATGATTATACCAATACCGCCGGTTGTGATGGATGTTTTACTTGGATTTAATATTGCTTTAAGTTTTGTGATTTTTCTCATTTGTATTTATACATTAAAACCGCTTGACTTTTCAATTTTTCCTTCAATTTTACTTATTGCAACTATGTTCAGGTTGTCTTTAAATATTTCATCAACTAGATTAATTTTACTTAATGGTTATGCAGGAAATGTAATAAGCTCGTTTGGTAATTTTGTAGTTAGGGGTAATTTTATAGTTGGATTTATAATTTTTTTAATACTTGTAATAATAAATTTTGTTGTAATTATTCAGGGCGCCAACAGAATTGCTGAAGTTGCAGCTCGTTTTACGCTTGATGCATTGCCTGGCAAACAAATGTCAATAGATGCAGATTTAAATGCCGGTATTATTAGTGAAGAAGAGGCAAGAAAACAAAGGGAGGTAATAGCATTGCAAGCTGATTTTTATGGAGCTATGGATGGCGCAAGTAAGTTTGTTAAAGGTGATGCAATTGCAGGTTTAATCATTGTTATAGTGAATTTATTCGGTGGTTTGGCTATTGGTGTTATACAAAGAGGCCTTACATTTAGCGAGGCTTTGAAAACTTATAGCTTGCTTACTGTTGGCGATGGACTAGTTTCTCAAATACCAGCTCTTTTAATATCGGTTGCTACAGGATTGATAGTTACAAGGGCATCTTCAGACAGCAATTTAAGTAAACAAATTTCTATTCAATTTTTAGCTCAACCTAAGGCAATTGGGATTGCTGCTGCAGTGGTTTTTTTAGTTGGACTACTGCCAGGAATGCCAAAATTAGCATTTTTTGCTTTAGGAGCGATTATTGGATTTTTAGCTTATTTTCAATCAAAAAAATTAAAAAAACAGAAAGAATTAGAAAGACTTCAGGAAGAAGAGCTTGAGAAAAAGGCTCTTGAATCAAGTTATGATGAAATTGAACAGGCTCTTTACTTAGATATAATAGAATTAGAGTTGGGTTTTTCACTGATTGGCCTTGCAGATTCAAAAGAATTCGGAGACCTTGAAACAAGAATTGATTTAATAAAAAAACAAATAACAAGTGAAACTGGCTTTATTGTTCCACAAATTAGAATTAGAGATAATATTCAGCTAGAAGATAATTCTTATTGCATAAAAATTAAAGGTATTAAAGTGGCTGAAGGAAAAATTTATGCAGACAGAGTAATGATTCTTAACCCTGAGAATACAGGCTTTGATATTGATGGATATGATGCTGTAGAACCAGTTTTTAACCTTAAATCTCGCTGGATAGAAATTAAAGATAGGTATTTAGCAGAAGAAAAAGGGTATACTGTAATAGACCCTGTAACAGTTCTTGTTACACATATATCGGAGGTAATTAAAGAAAACGCTCATGAGATTTTAGGTGTTGCAGATGTTCAAAATCTTCTTGACAAACTTTCAAAACATAACCCAATTGTTGTAAAAGAAGTGATTCCTAATAAGTTGGAATTAAGCGAACTTCATATAATACTTAAAAACTTATTAAAGGAAAGAATACCTATAAAAGATTTGACAACTATTCTTGAAACTTTATTAGTAAAAGCTAAAGTTACTAAAAACACGGATATATTAACAGAATATGTAAGACAAAGTCTTGCAAGATCAATTACTTACTTGTATCAAAACCCGCCAGGTGTTATTTCAGCAATAGTAGTTGATCCAGATATTGAACAGAGTATATTAAATTCACTAAAACAAGATGAATTTAATATTCGTTTAATTTTAAACCCTGAAATGTTAAATAATATAATAGAAGAAATAAAAAGAGTTGTTGAACAGGTATCTTCAAAAGGATTAACACCAATAATACTATGTTTATCACCAGTAAGACCACACTTAAAACAAATGGCTGATAGGGTTAAATCAAATATTGTTGTTTTATCCTACGAAGAAATAACTGAGGATGTTAAAATTGAACCGGTGGGAATTATAAAATTGACAAAATAAGCGATAGGGAATTTAGCTATGGAAAACATAGAAAATTATAAAGATGATAGCGATAGTAAAAAGCTGGCAAAACAAGAAAATTACTCAAAGCTATATGAGATATACAAGGATATAGAAAAGGATAATATCAACTTGAGTATTCAAAAATTCAAGCTGCATTGGCTCTTAATTGTTTTAGCAATTTTTATTACATTTTTATTAGGTTTTTTAAATGAAGTTACATTTTTCGAAAATTTAAACAGGTGTTTTTATGCTGGCAGTATTTTTTGGCTTATAGCTGAAATAATTGACTACATTTTAAAAAATTAGTGCATTTTAAATGATTTTTAACAAATTTTTTAACAATTTTTATTAAAAAGCCTTTTTATTAAATAAAGTTTATTAAATAACTTTATTCACAAGCTTTCCTATTTTTTCTATTTCACAAATTATGGTATCTTGTGGTTTTAGGAATTTTTTTTCTTTTGAAAAAGCCCCAACTCCTGCTGGTGTTCCTGTAGCAATAAGATCTCCCTCTTTTAATGTAATTGATTGGGAAATAAAGGAAATTAATTCAAAAACTTTAAAAATCATTTCACTTGTGTTTGAATCTTGCCTTAGCTCACCATTTACGTAGGATTTTAAAAATAAATTTTGGGGGTTTTCAATTTTATCCTTAGGCACAATTACTGGACCAATGGGCGCAAAGGTGTCAAAGCTTTTTGCCCTAAACCATTGCCCATCAGATTTTTGTATATCCCGAGCTGTAATATCATTTAAAATAGTATAACCATAAATATAGTCTATTATTTTTTCAGGCGGAACGTTTTTAATTTCTTTTTCAATGACTACGGCAAGCTCCACTTCATAGTCTAGCTCTTTTGTTTGTGGTGGATATATTATATCTTGCCCATTTTTAATTACTGCAGTGTTTGCTTTGCAGAATAAAACAGGTTTATCGGGAAATCTCCCATCTTGTTCTTTTATATGTGATTTATAGTTCATACCAACACAAATTATTTTACCTGGAATATAAGTGTTAATGTCAAATTTTGAATGTTTATCTATGTGGACATTTGGAACTTTAAAAGTTTCTGTAAAATTCGTAAGTATTTTTTCTGTATTATTAGCTTTATTACTTTCAGCTTTATTACTATTCATTAATTTTTCCTCTTTCTTTTTAATTTATTAATTTTAACTAATAAGTTTTTGCTAAATAGTTTATAAAAATTTTAAAAATTTTGAAAATTTTTTATTTAAATTAATTTTAATAGTGCTATAATTTTTTAAAGTTTTTTTAAATTAATACAATATAATTATAATGTTTAATACGATTTAATTTGTTGGTATCTTAGCTTTTTAATGTATTAATTTAATAATGTTTTAATGTATTAATTTTTAATGTATTAATGTCCTAATGTCCTAATATAAAATAAAAAATTTCATGAACTGAGGGTAAATGCAAGAACAGTTTGTGATAAATTATTTTACAGTTGGCTTATTTTTTATAGTTAGTATTTTGTTTGTACCCTTGGTAGTTTTTATAACTAAGTTTTTAGCTCCTTATAATCCTACTGAAGAAAAGTTATTGATTTATGAATGTGGTGTTCCTCCAAGACCTGGTCTTTTTGCACATTTTTATGTTAGATATTATATTTTTGCATTTTTATTTGTTATTTTTGACGTTGAAGCCGTTTTTCTATTTCCATGGGCAGTTTATTTTAGGCAGCTTGGTATTTCTGGAATTGTAACTGTTTTTATTTTTATTATTATTCTTATTCTTGGATTAGTTTATGCAGTAAGAAAAGGAATTTTAAAGTGGGTTACTTAGAAGGTAAGTTTAAAAAGCCAAATATAATTACATTATCATATGATAAACTTATGAATGCAGCTAGGAGCAGGTCATTATGGTATCTTACTTTTGGTGTAGCTTGTTGTGCAATAGAGTTTATGGCAGCTGCAGCTTCTCACTATGATTTTGAAAGATATGGAATGTTTTTTAGGGCATCGCCTAGGCAGGTTGATATGATTATAATTTCAGGAACAATAACTAGAAAATATGCACCTGTTGTAAAAAGAATATATGAGCAGATGGCTGAGCCAAAATACGTTGTTGCAATGGGTTCTTGTGCAATTTCTGGTGGCCCTTTTTACGATTCATATAGTGTTGTTCAGGGGGTTGATAAGGTTATACCTGTAGATGTATACGTTCAGGGCTGTCCACCTAGACCAGAGGCACTGTATTTAGGTTTATTAAAGTTAAAAGATGTTATAAACAGACAGACGATCGTTGTTAAGTGAAGCGCTAATTTTAATAAAGAGAACCACTAATTTTAAAATTTTAATTAGGTGATACATTTATCAATGTAGATATAGAACTAATTAATATAAAAATTAATATAAAAATTAGGGTTTATGGAAATTACAGAGTATAGTTACAAAAAGATTGACAATCAAGATGTAATAAAAACAGTTGAAGAAAAAGCAAAAAATGCTGACATCTTAGCCAATTTTTGGGAGTTTAGAGGTCAGATTTTTTGTTATATTGATGCTAAAGATATAAAGAGTTTTTGTAGAATTTTAAATCAGGATAGCGAACTTAGCTTTGAGTATTTAAAATGTCTTACTGCTGTAGATTATGTTGATTATTTAGAAATGGTTTACTGTCTGTATTCTTTTAAAAATAATTGGTCTATCAATATTAAAGTAAAATTAGATTCTAAAAATCCTCAAATAGATTCAATCACTGACATTTATAGAGGGGCTGATTGGCATGAGAGGGAGATGGCGGAAATGTTTGGAATAAATATTATTGGTCATCCAAACTTAAAACCGCTTCTTCTTGCAGGCGATGAGGGAGTAAATCCTTTACGTAAAAGTTTTGAAATAAAGTGGGAGGAAAGGCAATATGTACCTCCTGCAAAATTTGAATAAATTCAAAATTTGAATAAATAATACTGTTAACATTATGCTTTATGAAGAAAATGAAATTTTAGTAGATGATTTGCCGAAGGATTTTATGGAGGTTAACTTTGGACCTCACCATCCTTCAACACATGGAGTTTTTAGATTTGTTGCAAAAATCGATGGTGAAAAAATTATTGATATAGAACCAGTAATTGGCTATCTTCATAGAGGAATAGAAAAAATTGCTGAAAACAGAACATATATTCAGTTTAAGCCACTTGTAGACAGGTTGGATTATACAGGTGCTTTAAATAATGAGCTTTGTTATTGCCTAACAATTGAAAAGTTGATGGAGATTGAAGTTCCACCGCGTGCTCAGGCAATAAGAGTCATTTGTGCAGAGTTAAATAGAATAGCAGCGCACTTAATCTTTTTTGGTTCAATTGGACTTGAAACCGGTGCTTTTACTCCACTTTTATTTGGATTTTTAGATAGGGAAAATATACTTTCTTTGTTAGAGATGCTTGCAGGCGGAAGGCTGACTTTTAATTATATAACTATAGGTGGAGTTAGGCAGGACATTCCAGCAGGTTTTCATGAAAAATTTGAAAAATTTAGAAAAGAATTTCCAATAAAATTAAAAAGATATGCTGATTTAATTTCTGGTAATGAAATTTTTATAAACAGATTAAAAAACATTGGAATATTAAAAAAAGAGGATCTTTTTAACTGGGGTGCAAGTGGTCCCACGCTTCGTGGTTCTGGTGTTAAATTTGATATAAGAAAAGTTGAGCCTTACAGTGGTTATGAAAAATATGATTTTGATATACCTGTAGGGTCAAATGGGGATGTATATGACAGGTATATGGTTAGAATGGAAGAAATGAGGCAGTCTTTGAGGATAGTTGAGCAAGCACTTGACAGTCTTCCGGGCGGTGAGTTTCAAGCTAAAGTTCCAAAAATCATAAAACCCCCAGAAGGAGAGCTTTATATGAGAAATGAAGGTACAAAAGGTGAAATTGGCTTTTATTTGGTTAGTAGGGGCGAGAAAAGCCCGTATAGGTTAAAAATTAGAACGCCTTCTTTTTCTCATTTAAACATGCTTGGTTTTGCATTAAAAGGTGCTTATATAGCTGATGCAATAGTTATACTTGGAAGTTTTGATACAGTAATGGGAAGTTGTGATAGGTAATTTTTTAAATAGTTTTTAAGGAGCTAGTATTTTATGATTTGGTGGGTTGTCTTATTATGGGCTCTGTTGAAATTAATAGTAGCTTTACTTTTTATATTTTTGACTGCACTAGTATTAATTTATATGCTTAGAAAAGTAATGGGTCATATGCAGTATAGAATGGGCCCAAGACATCATGGTCCGCATGGTATTTTCCAAACAATCTTTGATGCAATTAAACTTTTAGGTAAAGAAGATATTGTTCCAAAGGGAGTTGACAGATGGACTTATATTTGGGCTCCCATTGTTGTTTTTATACCATCTCTTACAATTTTTGCTTTCTTGCCTTTTGCAGAAAAAATAGTGGCTACAGATATTGAAATAAGTTTGTTTTTTGTATTGGCAATTATGGGTTTTTCTGTAATTGCTTTACTTATGGCTGGTTGGGGGTCAAACAACAAATATGCTCTTTTAGGTGGTTTAAGAAGTGTTGCTC
Source organism: uncultured Actinomycetota bacterium (assembly GCA_964387355.1). Classification (GTDB taxonomy): domain Bacteria; phylum Actinomycetota; class Humimicrobiia; order Humimicrobiales; family Humimicrobiaceae; genus Calidifonticultor. Next base: position 7,564 of record CAYLWJ010000180.1, read on the forward strand.
AGTTAATGTCTTATGAAATTCCAATGATTATTGCAGCCATGGGTGTTGTTTTAATGGCTGGCAGTATGAATCTATCTGAAATTGCCAGGGCTCAGAGTAGAATCTGGTATATAGTTCCGCAAGCAGTTGGCTTTTTTATATTCTTTACAGCATCACTTGCAGAAATAAACAGCACACCTTTTGATATTCCAGAAGCAGAGTCAGAAATAGTTGCAGGGTTTAATATTGAATATAGTGGTTTTAGGTTTGCAGCATTTTATCTTGCAGAGTTTGTAAATCTTTTTATAGTTTGCGCTTTAGCTGCTATATTATTTTTAGGGGGTTGGCAGCCATTTAAGGACCCAATTTATGGAACAGTTATATTTCTTGTAAAAACTTATGTATTGATTTTTCTTGCAATGTGGATTAGGTCTACATTTCCAAGGTTTAGAATTGATCAGTTTATGGATTTTGGCTGGAAGGTACTTTTGCCTTTGTCATTGGTTAATCTTTTTGTCACATCTGTTGTTGTTCTTGTAGTAGATAAATTTAAAGGAAATATCTAAGGGGTTTAAATATCTAAGGGGTTTATAAATGCTTGGATTAGGGCTGGTAAAAGGACTAAAAACAACACTTAGGGCTTTTTTTTCAAAGCCTGTTACAATTATTTATCCTTATAAAAAAGTAAAAATTGCTGACAGAGGGCAAGGTTTAATTAGATTAAGAATGACCCAGCTTAATCCTCCTGTTTTTAAATGTACAGGGTGTGGTGTGTGCGCAGCTAATTGTCCTCAACACTGCATCACTGTTAAGAAAAAAGAAGACCAAAGACAGCCAGAGATTTACACTGTTAACTATGGGATGTGCATGTTTTGCAGGATTTGTATTGACGTTTGTCCTTTTAATGCTCTGGAACAAACTCAAGAGCATGAATTCATTGGAGAGTCCAGAGATGCATTTATTAAAACAAAAGAAGAATTAATGATGAATACAGTTTTCTTAGAAGAAAAAGAAAGTACCGATTAAAATACTGATAAAAAGTAAAGCACCAATAAACAAGAAATTAGCAATAATAACGAAAAAAATAAAAATTGATTAGTAAAAATTGAGAGCTAATAAAGATAAAAATAAGAAATATGGAAGTATGAAAGGGGAATAAAATTTTATCTTTTATATTGTTTTTTATAATAAGTTTTATATTAATATTTTCAGCAATAATGGTTATTACTGCTAAGCATATATTGCATTCATCTTTTTATTTAGTTGCTACTTTAATTTGTATTGTTATGTATTTTATATTGCTAAGGGCAGAGTATTTAGCTGCAGTACAAATACTTGTATATATTGGTTCTATTGTAGTTATGATAATTTTTGCGCTAATGCTTACGAGGACAAAAGTTGGAGACGAAACAAATGTTTCAAATAATCAAAAAATTTTTGCTGCTTTGACAGCCATGGTTTTATTTATATGTTTAACACTTGTATTTTTTAATGCAAGGTTTGAAACAGTTGTTGACAATGCATCAAAATTAAACATTGTTTCTATTAAACAGTTTTCCCAAGTTTTATTTTCTGGATATACTTTGCCTTTTGAAATATCATCTTTACTTTTACTTGCAGCATTAGTTGGTTCAGTTGTACTTGCAATGAAAGAAAAAGTAAATGGTGCCCAAGTTAGTGATAATCAAAATGGTAATAAGGAAAATATTAAAGATGGCAATATAGATGAACATTAAAGACGACCTTAAAGACGACCTTAAAGATGACATTGAAGATTACATTAAAGGTGGTATTAAAGGCGATAAAAAAATTAAAAGAAAGTTTAAAAAAAATGAAAAATGAAAAATAATAGTTAAATATTTAAGGAGCTTAAATTGCAGCTGCAAGCAGGTTTAGAATTAAAATTAGTATATTTTTTAGCAATATCGGCAGTCCTATTTGGAATTGGAATTTATGGAGTTCTAACAAGAAGACATGTTGTTCATATTCTACTTTCAATTGAGCTTATACTAAATGCAGTTTTAATTAATTTAATTGCTTTTAGTTCTTTTATTACACCTGAGAAATTAACAGGACAGATGTTTGCAGTTTTTATAATAGTTGTTGCTGCATGTGAAGTAGGAGTTGGTTTAGCTATAATTCTTTCAGTTTATAGAAAAAGTAAAACAGTTGATGTTGATAATATAAATATAATGAAATGGTAAGTGAAATGTAGGTTAATTTTTTAACCTATGTAAGTTAATTCTATGTAACTTAATAAATTGTAAGTGGATAAATTGTAAATATTTTAGCTGTTTTTAAATTAAAATGGAAATTTAAATATAAATAGAGAGGGAAAAGTTGACACAAATAGTATGGTTTATTCCATTAATTCCTTTTACTGGTTTTGTTATAACTTTACTGCTTGGTAAAAAATATTGCAGTTTAGCTTCTAAAATTTCTACAATATTTTTAGCAATTTGCGTCATTCTTTCTTTTTATAGTGTATATCTTGTTTATACTAAAGGTTCTTTTTCTTTAGAAACTACTTGGTATATAACTGGAAAGTATTCTATTTCAATGGGTTTTCTTGCTGATGGGTTGTCTGTAATGATGCTTGTAGTTGTAAGTGTTGTAAGTTTTTTAGTGCACTTATATTCTATTGGATATATGCATGGTGATTTAAGATTTGGTTTATTTTTTGTATACCTTCAGCTTTTTAGTGCATCAATGTTAGGTCTTGTTTTAGCAAATAATTATATTCAAATGTATATTTTCTGGGAGCTTGTAGGGCTATGCTCATATTTATTAATTGGGTTTTGGTATGAAAAGAAAAGTGCTAGTGATGCAGCAAAAAAAGCATTTTTAACTACTAGAGTTGGAGATGTTGGAATGATGGTAGGGCTTCTTATTATTTTCTTAAATACAGGTTCACTAACTTTTTCTAAAGTTTTTGGACTTGTTGAAAGTGGAAAAATTTCTCCTGCTATCTTAACTGCATCTTCGATACTACTTTTTTGTGGTGCAGTTGGAAAGTCTGCCCAATTTCCGCTTCATGTATGGCTGCCAGATGCAATGGAAGGTCCAACTCCAGTAAGTGCTTTAATCCACGCTGCTACTATGGTTGCTGCCGGTGTTTATCTTGTAGGAAGAAGCTTTCCACTTTTTTCTTCTTCACATACTGCTATGACTATAGTTGCAGTAATTGGGGTTTTTACAGCGGTTTTTGCAGCAAGTATTGCTGTTGTACAAACAGATATTAAGAAAATACTTGCATACTCAACAATTAGCCAATTAGGTTATATGATTTTTGCTTTGGGATTGGGCGCATACGTTGCAGGAATGTTTCATTTAATGACACATGCATTCTTTAAGGCATTATTGTTTTTAGGCTCTGGAAGTGTAATACATGCAACTGGAACACAAGAAATTACTGAAATGGGTGGACTTGCAAGAAAAATGAAAACTACTACATGGACTTTTGTTGCAGGGGCATTGTCATTATCAGGGTTTCCATTATTGGCAGGTTTCTGGAGTAAAGATGAAATACTTGGTTTTGCGTTTGATAAGGGAAGGTATGTATTTTTTGCTTTAGGTGTTTTTACTGCTTTTCTTACTGCTTTTTATATGTTTAGATTAGTATTTGTTGTGTTTAGCGGAAGTTTGTCTCATGCCTCTGAGCATTCTCATGAATCGCCAAAAACAATGACTATACCATTGGTAGTCTTAGCTGTTCTTGCAGTAATTGCTGGATATATTGGTGCTCCTTTTGTTAAGGGTTCGTATAGCTTTGGAGAATTTATTAAAAATGGGTTACATATAGAACATACTGAGTTTAATTTCGTCCCAATGGCTGTTTCTGTTATTTTAGCTTTATTTGGAATTTTACTAGCATATTTAATGTATGGCAAAAAGGTTATTCCTACTGACTGGTTTTACAGATATGTTAAACCTTACTATAAAGTTTTAAAAAATAAATACTATGTTGATGAGTTTTATTCGCAGGCTATTGTAAGACCAGGGATAAGATTTGCAAATCTAATAAATTGGTTTGATAAAAATGTTATTGATGGTTTTGTTAATTTTATTGGTAAGGCTACAGTTGCAGTATCTAAGGGTGTTCATTTATTTGACTTAGGTGTTGTTGATGGATTTATAAATTGGATTGCTAATGAAACATATAATACAGGAAAAAGATTACGTAAGCTTCAAACAGGAAATGTTTCTGCTTATGCTATAGTTATGTTTGCTGTTTTTGCAGTATATATTATTTATTTAATAATTCGCTCGAGGTTTTAGATATAGTTTTTTTGTAGTTGAGTTAAATAACAGTTTTTTCAACAGAGTTTTTAAATAGGTTTTTTAAAAGGGTTTTAAAAGGGTTTTAAATGGATTTTAAATAGGTTTTTAAAGGAGGCATCAGGTGAATTTTAATATACTTAGCATTTTAACATTTCTTCCAGTCGTTGGAATGGTTATTATTGCATTAGTCCCTAATAAAAAGGAAAAAATCGCAAAATGGATAGCTCTAATAACTTCTTTAGTGCTTCTAGGTTTAAGTATTTATCTTTGGATAAGTTTTGATAAAACAGTGGCTTCAATGCAATTTGAGGAAAAATTTAGATGGATTCCAGGGGTAAATATTTTTTATCATTTAGGGGTTGATGGGGTTTCTTTACCCATGGTATTTCTAACTTGTCTTTTGACTGTTCTTGGAATTCTTGTTTCATGGAATATTGAATATAGACCAAAAGTATTTTTTGCCTTGATGCTTCTTTTAACAACCGGAATGATTGGTGTCTTTGTTGCGCTTGATTTTATATTATTTTATATATTTTGGGAACTTGTTCTTCTTCCAATGTATTTTTTAATAGCAATGTGGGGAAGTGCAAACAGAATGTATGCTGCAATTAAATTTTTCATATACACATTATTTGGAAGTGTTTTAATGCTTGTTGGTATACTTATGATTTTCTTTAATTCTGGTCTTAAAACTTTTGATATACTTGAATTAACTAATGCAGGTATTTCTGCAAATTTACAAAATTGGATATTTTTCTTGCTATTTATGGGCTTTGCAATAAAAGTGCCCATGTTTCCATTTCATACTTGGTTGCCAGATGCTCACACAGAAGCTCCAACTGCGGGCAGTGTTTTACTTGCTGGAATACTGCTAAAAATGGGCTCTTATGGATTTATAAGGATAAGTATTCCAATACTGCCTGAGGCATCAAAAGCTTGGGCACCTGCAATTGCTATCCTTTCTGTTATTGGTATTATATATGGTGCACTTGCAAGCTTAATTCAAAAAGATTTAAAAAGACTGGTAGCCTTTAGCTCTGTTTCTCACATGGGTTTTGTAATGTTAGGAATATCAATGCTTACCCCAACTTCAATTAATGGTGCAGTTTTGCAAATGTTTAATCATGGTTGCATAACAGGCATGCTGTTTTTACTTGTAGGAATGATTTACGAACGTACACATACTAGAATGATTGAAGATATGGGCGGACTAGCAAATAAGATTCCGCTATGGGCAGGTATTCTCGCATTTACGTCATTTGCATCGCTTGGGCTACCTGGACTATCAGGATTTTGGGGAGAATTTTTAGTATTATTTGGTACTTTTAATAAAGGCACAACTTTTGCAAAAGTAATGGTTTATATATCAATTTTAGGAATTGTTTTAGGTGCTGCTTATCTTTTATGGATGCTTCAAAGAGTTATTTTTGGAAGCCCAAGCAATAAAATTCATGATTTAAACAGGTTAAGCTGGCTGGAGTTTATAACACTTGCACCGCTTATTGCAATTATAATTTTTGTTGGAGTTTACCCAGCCTGGATTTTAAATATTATAAATAATTCAGTAAATTACATTCTTTCAATGTAAAGGATAAAATATGCATGTTAATATTAATATTATTTCAATAATACCTGAAATTATAATAGTTGTTTTCTCTTTGCTTATTTTAATGCTCTCAGCTTTTGTAGGTAAAAAATTTGATAAATTTGTAGCTTTACTTTCAGCATTAGCAGTTTTTTTATCTTTAATTTCTGTTTTTTTATTTAATTTTTATAATCAAGCTTCAGCATTTAATAACTCTTTTTTAACAGATAATTTTGCAAACTTTTTTAGGATTTTTACGCTTATTGCCGCATTAATTTTCATTGGAATTTCTCATAATTATATAAAAGAAAGTGTATATATAAAAAGGCATTTGGGCGAGTTTTATTTTCTAATATTAACTATAATTGTTGGAACTATGCTTATGAGCTCCTCTGGTGACTTAATAATGCTTTTTATTTCACTTGAGCTTGTTAGTATTCCTAGCTATATTCTTGCAGGTTATGAAAAAATGAATTCCAAGTCAAATGAGGCAGCATTAAAATATTTTATATTAGGGGTGCTTGCAACAGCAATTCTTGCTTATGGATTTTCAATAATATATGGTGCTACTGGAGAAGTAAATCTTAAAGAAATAGCTAGAGTTGTGACAAATAAAAGCCTTCTTAGCAGCACTAGTATTGTTAGTGATATAAATAATCTTAATAATCTTAATGGAATTGCAAATGATTCTGCAAATATTAATAATTTTATCAATGTAAAGTTTGGGGGAAATTTTGTTTTAATTATTGGAATAATTATGTCTCTAGTTGGTTTTGGCTTTAAGGTTGGGGCTGCACCTTTTCACTGGTGGGCGCCTGATACATATGAAGGCTCCCCAACTATTATTACAACCTTAATAACAACAATTGTAAAAATAGCAGCTTTTTCAGGGCTTATAAGGTTTTTATTTGTTGGTTTTGGTAGTTTTGGCAAGTCCTTGTGGATTGTTCTTTTTATAATATTGTTATCCCTTTTAAGTGTAATTTTAGGAAATTTGATAGCTCTTCCTCAGAAAAATTTTAAAAGACTTATGGCATATTCTAGCATAGCGCATGCCGGCTATATAATGATAGGGTTTGCTGTAGCAACCATTGAAGTACAATTTGCTATATTTATTTATTTAATGGCTTATATTTCCATGAATTTAGGTGCTTTTGCTGTTGCAATGCTTGTAGAAGGGGCAAGAAAATCAGAAGAAATTTCAGCTTTTGCAGGTATTGGTCAGACAAATCCATTTATTTCAATTTGCATGGTTATATTTTTAATTTCAATGGTTGGCCTTCCCCCATTTGCGGGCTTTTTAGGAAAGTTATTTGTATTTAAGGCAGGTGTTGAGAATAATTTAACCTGGCTTGTTATAATTGGAGTTTTAACAAGTGTTATATCGCTTTGGTACTATGTAAAAATAATCAGACATATGTTTTTTGTAAAATATGAAGGTGATGAAAGTGCTGCTAAGATTATTGCTCCTAAACTAACATTAATTTTAATTGCATTGCTTGCACTTTTTACTATAGCAATGGTTGTTGTTCCAGCAGTATTTATTTCAATAAGTAAAAGTGCTGTTGTTTTCTTCTAGCATCTTTTCTAATATATCTCAATTAGTTTATGTTAAATAATTCATTACATTGTAAAAAATTTGAATTTATTAAGCACAAAATTTTTTAAATTTTTAAAAATTTAGTCAATTATTC
>CAYLWJ010000181.1:0-2435 GCA_964387355.1 uncultured Actinomycetota bacterium
ATGTATAGCTTTGTTCCTCCGTCATCTTAAACCATACAGATAAGCACCCCAATCATGATACTCGGGAATAGTAATTAGCTGATCGATAATGTCTTGTAACTCTCCCTTTTTAGGTTCCCTCGCTATCGGATAGCCTATCAATCTAATGTACTCATCCGTTAAATAAATCACAAAAGCTTGCGAAGCCCAGAAACCCGAGGTTTTGTAATCGCTTTTTTTTGAATAAACGACAGCATCTTTTTCTTATACGCTCTAGGCCCTTTTCTATGCTTGCAAAATCCACCTCTCATTCGTATAGATCTTAAATGATGCAGTTCGGCCCATTGACAAAAAATTGCAATAAAATTATAAAATTTAAGGGGGCAATGTGATTAAAAAACGGCACTTATTTATAATTGGAACAGTTGTATCCTTTATACTTTTAATTTTCCTGGCAATTATTCCTCCAATTACAAGGCATCCAATATATCCTATATTGAGGACTTTAATATGGTTTATAGGATTATTTTGCCTTGTAAATTTACTATTCCCGGCAAAAAAAAATTAATGAGAGGATATATGCGATGGAGCTATTATGGAGAGTTATGCTTAACAAGAAAACTCCTCCTGAACTAAAATTGAATCGTCTGGCTTATGGGCACTTTTATGTTTTGAAAAGTTTGCGTATTATAATTGTTGTCGCATTGACATTGCTTGTGATGGAACCATCTCAAGGCCAAGATCATAACTGGCAACTAGTAGTCATACCTGGTGTCTGTTCTTTTAAAATACCTGCTACTTTTGAACTTCAAAATGGAGGATATAGGGAAGAAACGGATGATTTGCTAAAGAAGATTTTTAAGATTGAAGATCCAGACAGGATAATAATTCAACCAAAAGGCATTAATGATTTCGACCCTGATACTTTAAAGAAGTATTGTAGAATCATAATTAAAACAGAGACGAAAACACAAGGTACATTTCCCAAATTGGGAGATAAGCTCAATTTTTCTAATAATGAATTAAACCAAATGTATAGTGAAATAAAAGGGCAACTTAGCAAAGATATATCCAATTTTAAATCAAAAGGTTATTTAATGGAGATTATCTCTCTTGAAATGCCACAAATAATTCAGATTAATAGGTATCAAGCAATAAAATACGAATATGTTAGATCAATAAACCAAAATCCCCCTGTGCGAGTGATTGAATACTTAATTTTTAATAATGATAGTCTACATAAAATTTCATTATCTTATAGAATTTCAGAAAAGGCCATTTGGGAAGATGATTTATTTAAGGTAATCAAAACTTTTGATTTTATAAAAAGATAATTGCTCTTAGGGATTGTATTATACAAATGAGTAGGCGGATTTATTTTTTTAAAGCCTAGAAATATAGAATATAAGCAAGAAGTGCCATAATGATAGAAAAAAAAGAGATAGAAAAAGCAACGGCTAAGGCATTTATTTCTTTATACAATAATTTATTTGGAACCAGCTTTTATATAAAAGAGTACGGAGATGCGCCAGATATTCAGTGCGAAGATAGTAAGAATGGCGGTATTTTAAACTTGGAGATAGTTCTTACTCAAGATAGACCAGGAGATATTATGGCTTTGCTCGGAAGATCGTCCCATAAGAGTATTGAGGATTTAAAAACAAGCTCAAATAAAAATGAAACTTTGGCAAGCTTCAATTGCTTGCAAGAAAATGTAGTTGAAAATTGTATTGAGGTAATTAAAAGAAAAATGAAAAATAATTATGGGCCTAATACTGCACTGGTTGTCAGAGATACGTCTCCTCTGGACTGGAATTGGGAGATTGTCATTAATGAAATAAGAAAAGAAATAGAGTCAATTAATAATAATTTTGATAAAGGAATTTGGATAATTTCATCATCGAAAGATAAACTTTATAGAATAATTTAAATGATATATAAATAAAATCAATATTTCTTGAATTAGTTTTATTCAGAAAAAATTCTTTAATAAAGCTCTTTTAAATACTAGAATTATAACTGATAAAATTTTACTCTTTCTAATGATAAAGACCTCAACTTTTTTAGTCTTTTTTTGCAGACTGAGGCGTCCTGGCATTGAAAATTGATTCTTAACCTTGCATTTAAAATAGCAGCCACCAAACACTCCGCTTCTATCCAAAGCCGATAGGTCTAATAATGTGTCTTAGCCTGAAAAAAAAAATCCCTTTTGATATCCATATAAAAATGTCTTATAATTTTGTTAATAAAGATAACCTCCATTTTTAAGGTTTAGACCTTAAAAAGGAGAGTTTACAATGGTTTATCTTTGTGGTTTAAATCACCAACTTTTTTATATAGCATTAAGATCTCTAATATGATTTATTTTAATAAGGTTCAAAAATTATTTATTTTGATAACTTGCGTTCTTTTATTATTAAACATTTTATTTCCGCCTTGGAAGTCTTCAATTAATA
>CAYLWJ010000182.1:0-14498 GCA_964387355.1 uncultured Actinomycetota bacterium
CAGCTTTCATTGTGTCATCAAAATCCTTTGAAAAACTTTTATAATCTGAATTATTCATAGACACAAGAATATTTTCTGTAATTGGGTCCGCCCACTGAGCAACTTTACCACAGCCAGAAAGAACAGTCATAAGTGACAGCACCCCAAATACAACAATTAATACAAAAGCCAAATAAATTTTTATTTTCTTCATTTAATCTCCATATAATTTTAATATTAATAAACTAATATATTTTAACAATTAAAATCAAAAAATAAAATAAAAATATATAATAAGTATAACAAGATTTTTTTTATTTATTAAATTTTTTAAAAAAATTAATGCCGCAAACATTTCTTATAAAAATGAATGCGGCATTACTAGTTTTTTATATTAAGATATTGCCCTGGCCATACTTTCACTATTTTTTTATTTATTTTTCATTGTTTATTATTTATTTGTCTGATGACTAAAATTATTCCTCATTTATAGCTTGGACTTCTTCTTGGGGAAAAGAAGAAATTCTAAATTCTACTACTTCCTCTGAAGCCTCTTCAACAGGTTTTGACCAAGACAGTTCAAAAGATATTTTTTCCTTATCTTTTTTCTGACTTCCTTTTATCTCGATTTCGATTTCTTGCATTGGATTAAGTACAAGCTTTTCATTACCTTTCTCAAGACAAATAGTTCCTGAGCCCAATCCTTTTAACAGCCCTTCAATAAAAGATGTTACCTGTGAAATGTCCACTTTGCCTTCAATTTCGATTTCTTTTTTGCTCATTTTTCTCCTTTCTTACATAGTTACCAATTAAATTTACTTATTAAATACACCATCTTTATAAAAAATGTTCAGCAATTAAAAAATAAAATGCAATTATAAACATATTAAAATTTTAAAATTTTAATACACGTCAATTTGAAATTTTAAGAACCTCATCTTTAACAAGATTTCTCTGCCATTTAAGCTTAATTTCCAATTTTTCTTCCTTATCCTTTTTCTTTAATTCTAAAATAAGTTTAATTGGGCTTCTAGGTTCAAGAGTAAGAGCATCAAGTTCCTTTTTTATAACTACTTTGCCATATTTTAGCCCCTGAACAATCTTTTCTATATAGTCTATTACAACAGGAATACCCAATTTACCCTCAATTTTTAATTCTTTTTTAGACATTTTATTAATCCTTTCGTTTAATAACACCGCATTTTCATCTTTTTTAAATTAATTTTATGATAAAGATATAAGAACTTCACTTAACCTATTTCCATCTATTTCATTTAGGCTTTTATCCTTTATAAGAGGTGTATCGATTATGCCAATGTTTTTAAATTTTTCCAAGTTTCCAAAAGGGGGGTAATTACCGTTTTTGCTATCAATAATTACAAAATTTAAAAGTCTTTCTACTTGCGGTTTTTTTTTGCAGCTTAAACTAAGGTATCTAATTATATCTTCAATGCAATCAGCTATAGTCATGCCATATTGTTCAGGATCTGTTCCTGTATTTGGTATGTATACTTTCATACAATTGTTTTCACTAACTGCTTGCCCTACTCCATTAACAAGAAAATTAGAAATAACACTTGAATAAAAGCTACCCATCGGATAACAAATTAGATCAGCTTCACTAATTAAATTTGATACCTTTTTCCTTATTGATACTTCAGCATATTTTAAGTTTTTAACAGCATCTTCGTCATCCTTAGAGAAACTATCAGTTAAAAAAATACGTTTTATCCTGGAATTTAAAGGCTTTTCTTCTTTTGCTGTTATCTTATGCTGCCCAATTATTATCCTGCCGTCTTCAAGCTCTGCACCAAGCTCAAAATATTTGCTTGTAACAGGCCTTACTGTGGCTCTTGCCTCAACAAGTTTTGAAAATATAAAAATAACTGGGTCTATATGTTCCCCACTGCTTAAATAACCAGCAGTTAAAATAAGATTGCCAATATTAGCGCCTTGTAAATTAAAATTATTAGGCATCTTAGTATAAAAAAATTTAAGGTAATTTCTGATTATTTTACGCATAGGATCAGGAATTATTGAAACTAGCTCATGCTTTCCCTCAACCATCTTCTCAAGCTCGGCCTTGAGTTCCGAATTCTCCTTGTTTTTATCCAACCTATATGAAAAAAGCTTATATATATCTGGATTTCCTTTTATTGTCCTGTCCGCAAGAGACATTATTCTGTTTCTTATATCTCCAACAGAAAGCATTTTAAAAGCCTTTCTAATTTCAGCAGAACTCCCACCAGAATCAAAAGGTGTGATTATATGTATAGAATTATGAGTATAGTTTATAAGCGCTCTACTTGTTTTTCTTAATGCTGTCCCACCGCTGAAAAAAAGTATTTTCGGACCAGCTTCAGGAGCCTTCAAACAACGCAAAATTGCATATCTATCAGGTATTTTATATACTTTTAAAAATGTAATTTCATTGTAATCTTTCATTATTTTTTAATTGTTAAGTAAATAATCTAAACACAAAATAAAAATCAAATTTTTTAAAAATTAATTTTAACATTTTTTAAAATTCCAATTTCCTTAAAATAAAATTTGTCGCCTCTTTAAAATCAACTTTTCCTGTTATTTCAAATACATAGCAATTGCTTAAAAGAGCGATATAGTCAATACTAGAAACATTCTTTTCTTTAACATTATCATACTGAAGATAAAAAAGTCCTGGAGACTTTACAAATGCTGGCAGTAAATCCATCCTATTTTTAATATCAACTTCATTTATATAAATTGATGAACCAGACCTACTCCAATTAAGAATAAAAATAAAATTCATTTTTGATCTCATTAAAAATTTTCCCCTGCCAAATATACTATCTATATCAATGTCGTATTTGTGTTCAAAATCCCATAGATCTTCTTCTTCAAGCCCTTTGTACATTTTTTTTTCATCTTCTGGGATAATATCTACAAGGTAATCACTTGAAAGAATGGTTCCAGGGTTTACTCTAGGCAATTTTGGAACACCATACATTTCTATTTGGCCATCACCGGTTTTAGATGCAAGAAGCCTGTCATTACTTATAAAGAAAAGTCCATTTTCAAGTAATTTTAAAGCAAGTGTAGATTTGCCCATTCCTGAAAAACCACATATTGCTGCTCCATATAAATGACTAGAAACTGCTGCAGCATGGAATAAAAGGCAACCTTTTTTTATCATAAACTCAATATAGCGATTATTGATAAAATTTATTACTTGGTTATAATTTTCCAAGCATTTTCCTATAGCAATATTTATACTAGGCGTAAAAATAAAAACCATTCCTGTCAACACTTTTCTAACAATCCTTCCGTCCAAACCATCATAATACTCTTCTTTAATGCGTGTCTTTGGCGGATCCGGATTTTTAACCTTAAATTTTATATCAGAGTATTTAAAAATACCCTCAACAGCAGTTATCTTAATATCTGCTTCAATATCTTTGGAATCTTTACTAATGCAAAAATCCCCATAATATAGCACAAGTCTTTTAACAAGTTCGGACGAATTAGTATTTAAATATATAGTTACTTCATGAAATTTAAGATATAACTCACTACACAGAGTAATATTACTAAGAACTTGCTCTGAAATTGTTTTTATGCTTTTCAATTTAATTCACCTAACACATAATCTGTATAAAGTTCTGCAGCATTTATTCCAGCTGATTCCATTAGTCCCCTAAAACCACCAAAAGCAGAAACTTCAAAAACAAAAATTCCTTCATTTGTTTCAGCAATGTCTACACATGTAAAATCTAAATTAAAAATATCTTGTGCTTTTTTTGCTAAATCTATTATTTCTCTTGATGGCTGGTGTGTAATATATTTCCCCCCAGAGTTAGTAGTTGTATTCCAAGAGCTATTGTTTTTTACCCTTGCATATGTTCCCAAATACTTTCCACCAAGAAAGACTATACCATAATCCTTTTGACCAATATCTATCTTTTTTTGTATATATATTGTATTGTTTCCATCCTTTACGAAATTTAGTACTTCATTTTCAATATCATCTGAATAGTTAACTAATCTCATTCCCCTTGCTTTAGTACTGTAAAGGGGCTTAAGTACTGCACTTTTAAAAAATTTTATTGTTTTGAATGCAATATCTTTATCTGAAGTTATAACTGTCGGTGGCATAGGAATATTATTTGACTGCAGAGCAATAGTGCAACTTAAACGGTTTAAAAGTCTCATTATTCTTGAAGGGGCTGAAAATATTCTTTTTTTATGCCTTTCTTCAAGGTATTTTAAGATTTCTAGTTTATTTAAAAAATCATGAGAATAAATATTGCCAATTTTTTTTATTATAAAAGCATCAAATTTGCAAAGGTCAATATCACCACAGAATACAGTTTCTTTATAGGAGTCTAAGTACACCTTGTCCATTTCTACAAGAAACACGCTACCTGTTTTTCTTCTTACAGCATCAAGAAGTAGCTCTGTTGACCATGCATCTTTTATTCCTATTACACCTATTTTTTTCATTTTAAAGAAACCTTATTTTTAATTTAGAATTTAAATTAATATTATTAATTAATAAATAAGTATTTCTTCAGGCAGTATAAATTCATTCCAATTTCTTGAATTAAAATTAATAAGACTTTCAAGTAAATATATAGCTTTAAGATACATGTGCTTTGCAAAATCTTTGTCAAGCTCAAATCTAGTAGAAGTTATATATGATCGTGCCAGCCCTGCTGAAAGTCTTGCAAAAAAACTGTTGTCTTTATGCTCTAATGCAAATTTAGATGCCATTTTATAAAAATACATTATTGAATAATTTATTTTCTCCCTAATTTCTTTTTCAAAAAAAGGTAGTCTGAAATTTGAAACCAAGAAAACAGAGACATCCTGAATATAATCAGCTCTTTTTGCCCTGTGTAGGTCAATATAGTGAATAGTTTTATTATTCTCATTGTAAATTATATTATCAAGATTAAAATCACCATGTATTATTACAGAAAAAGGCGCTTTTAATTCATCATCTAGTATAGATACAGCAGAAATTATTTTTTCAAGAGGCAGTATTTCTATATCGCCTATCTTACTTTTTTTTGCTTTAAATTCAGGATGAACTGTATAAACATCTTCTATCCTTTTACTTAATTGTTTAAAATATGTAGTGTTTATTTCTTTTTCTTCAATTGTTTTCTCCCATATTGAAAATACCTTTTCAGTAAAAACTTCGAGTGCTTTAAAAAGATCTTCTTGGCTGTAGTTAATTAATATATCTTTTAACGTTCTTCCCTTTAAATATTCAATTATTATAGAGGCGTCGTTACCTTTTTTTTCAAAACCATAAATCTTTGGAACAATGGCTGGGTCAATTTTTGCCCATACTTCTATGCCTTCCTTTTCTTTGTCTATTTTTGTCGCTTTGCCTTCCTTGAAAATTACCCAACTTGACTTTTCAAAAGCAACTTCTCTAACACGCCTTATAACATTTCCCGAACGACTCTCCGCTACTGCCTCAATCTCATATTCTCCACCATCATCTATACCTTGATAAATAGTATCTGCAATAGCTTGATATTGATGAACTTTTATTCGCTCTCCAAGTACTATGGACATTATTGCTTCACCAATATTTAATATGGAGTCCCCAATCCTTTCTAAGTATTGAAAAATAAATAGAGTCGTTATAAGGTTCTCAACATCATTTCGTTTTTCAAGTTCTTTAATTATTTTTGCAATTATTTCACTATAGTGGTTATCTACTTCAATTTCAGTTTTGCAAATTTTTAATGCAAGATTAATATCGCGTCTATACACTGATTCTGAAATTTTTGAAAGTGCATTAAGTATCTTTTCAAAGAAAATATTATAATTATAACCTTCAATAAAATCTGGTTTTTTATAATAACCTGTTTGAAAAGAAATATTTACTGCATAGTCTGCAATTTTTTCAAGATTAGATGTTATTGTAGTGATGGCTCTTATATAAACAACCATACTTTTGTCAATATTTTCTGAGCTTAAAAAAAATGTGGATGCTTTATTTTCAATTATATTTTTTAAGCTGTCTATATAATCATCCCTAGCTTCTATTTTTTCACGTAATTGTTCCTTATCTATACCCCTAATAATTTTTAGGGTATCTTCAAGCTGTTTTTTAACTTCTATTACAAGAAATCTAAAATTTTCTTCAATTGCTTTTAAAATTGGCATACTTTAATCTTTAAAAATATTTAAATTATTCTATCTTAAGTATATCGTAAATTTTTTTCTCATCCTTTTTATTTTTCCAACTACACTTTATAGTAATTTTGTCTATATCATCTTTACGTTTAAACTTTACCTCTAGTTTAATTATGCCATGTGGATTTAAATTAATTTTTTTTTCGCTGTCTGCAAGAGTGATTTTGCCGTTTTCAAAGCCATTTTTAAGTGCTTCAAGATATTTTACAATAGTATTTGTATCTTGAAGAGACTCATATTTAAAATCATTATACATTGCTGCCATTTTATAATCATTCCTTTCTTTTTATTAAAGACTAACTAATCCATTATTTCTTTTTATAGCCTTTAAACCTTTAAATACAGACTTAAATATTTAAAAATAAAATATATAAATAACATCAACTCTACTTAATATACTTATACTTTATAAACTTTATAATATACTTTCATATTTATTAATAAGCTGCATTATTTATTTTAACTAGCCCTTGCTACTTGTATTAATTTAAATTTAATTTTAATAATCAAGTCTTGATCTATATTCATTAATGATTCTCTCTTTGCTATATCCTGCTCTTATAAGAATTTTCTTTATTTCTGGGTCCTCCCATGCAGGCTGTAAACCTATTTCCCTTTCAGATTTAAAAAAATCTCTAACTTTCATTGGCCTTGATTTCTCTCCCATATGGGTGTCATCACCCATAAATACTAATATCGGTCTTGCTTTAAATTTTCTTGTTTTGTTTTGCTCAAGCACAACTTGTACTAAAAACTCAGTATATTCCCTAGATTGAGGGTTCCAGACTTCATAGCCGTCAACATCGTATCCTGCAAGAAGCACAGGCCAAAACTGCTCGGGATGTGGAATAATTATACCTGCATTTAATAACCGTGCTTCATATATAATTTCAGAAGTATTGTAAAAATAACTATTATCAAATTCTGACTTTACTATTTCCTTTACTGCTTTTACAAATATTTGTGCTAGATCTATGATTCTCTCATCATAAAACTTATTAATTTCATCCAGATAATTCCTTACTAATTTATTTTTAATTGCAAGCGGCGGCAATATTTTTATATTTTCATTAATCATAATAAGCAATTTTTTAGCTTGTAATCTTACAAAATCAACAACACTCCTGCTTACTCCTGTATTTTCAACTGCTTTTAAAATTCTTACACTTTCAGGTTTATCAGAAAGAGTTTCAAGTAATTCAAATAATTGCTTTGAACGGTATTTGAAAGTGTGATCTATAATAAGTTTAAGTTTTTTAAATTTTGTTTCATCAATTTTTCCAAAATGCAAAAGAAGTTGTATTTTTCTGTTAAACTCAGGCGAAAAGCAGTCTATTTCTACCCCACTATACCCATTAAATGACATAAGCATGTTGTGTTGGGTTGGGATAATAAGTTTATTTGTTGCATTAGGAAAAGTATTTGTTATCCTTTGAGCAATTATATCTAATGGAATAAATTCGGGATGCCAATGAATTGCAAGAATATCTTTTTCATCGGCATATACCCTAGTTGGCTTAACTAAATCTTCTTTTTGGGAAGGTAACAATTTTTCTGATATAACATTTAGAAATGCTTGCCTTTCAAAAGCTTCAATTTTGTTTTCTTTTTCTTTAAAACTAAATAAATTTTTCGTATTTAATTTATTTTTAGTCAGGTTTGAGCTATCCAAACTTACAATCTTTATTTTTTGTTTATTACTCATTGTTTACTTTACATGAAAAGCTAGAATTTATAATTAAATTAATTTACAATTATATTAATTTATAACAAAAACATTATTTAAATTTTAAAATAAATATTTATAATAAAAAATGTATTAAATATTAAATATATATTAAAAAAAAGTTAAAAATTTGTTAAATACATTATATATAATGAATTATAAAATAAAAGCCATATTAATTATTTTTTCTTTTTTTATTATATTTTTTTCTGCTTGCACTTCTGCTGGCACTTCTACTGGCACTTCTAATTCATTAGAAGCAAAACAAGACTTAGAGCCTAGCAAATCTTCAATAAATGCTGAATATTCTGAAAAAAATTCATCTCAAGAAACACAAAACAAAAACAACCAAGTTAAAAATAATTATAACAAATCACCTGTAAATGAGTCATCTAATACTGGCATAAAAGAAATAATACATATGGTTAATTATGTTGAAATTGAAGATTTTGATTTGTTGGCAAAACTAGGTATAAACACAGTATTAATTGAATTAGAACCTAATGGGGAAGACTGGCAGTTAACCTATGAGGCAGCGATTAAGCATGATCTTAAAATTATTCCAATAATTTGGGACCAAGATGCCGAACAGTCAATTTGGCAATGGGATGAAGCAAGAAACAAGTGGCAGTTAGATAGAGAACATTATCCAGAGTCTGTCGGTTCTTTGTTTCTTGGATTCTTAAAAGATAATCCTATGTATTTAGAACAGACATTTGCTATATATTCATTTCATGAACCACTCTGGAACCCTGAAAAAACAGGTCCAGAGCGCTTAAAGATTTTTTATCGACAGATAACTGAAGAGATATTTTACGATAAAAATATCAGAGTTTACGGAGAAGATATCACAATGGGGTGGGAAAAGTCTGATGAGTGTCTTACAGGAGTATTAGACTATGAATCACATAATATATATCCCTTTATCGACACTTCAGAAGGGATTTATCGTCCATTCGATGTTGCTAACAATTACTATAGTACACCAACTAACGACCTTGCTTTAACACTCCAAGCAGAAATTGCTTGTCTTGATGAACGTATTAATAGATATAAATCTTCTCCACCAGCACATACTGGTCGTAGACCTGAACCTATTATTCTTATCCAGTGTTTCGTAGATAGTGAATATACTGATCTTTGGAACAGGATGCCATCTGCAGAAGAAATGGAAGTTTTTGCAACAACGTTTATTGAAAAACATAGTGATCAGATTAAAGGAATAGGTTGGTATCCATATCGCAAAGTTGCTGATAACTATACAGCTTGTCTTTACACAGACCGTTATGATAAATCTAATTCAGATCGTTTAGAAGCTATACGTAAAATATCCGCTAAATTCTTTAATTACTTTTATAAACATAAATAATTTTTAACAAAAATTTAAAAAAAATTTAACAAATATTTATTGTGTTTTAAAAAATTTTAATATACATTTTTGTTACATTAATTTTAAAATTAATCTAAATTAATCTTTAATAAAATATTATAGAAAGCTTTAATATTATAGAAAGTATAGAAAGCTTATAAATTATAAAACCTGTATTAAAAATTTTATAGGTAAATTTATTTATGAACAAAGAACTTCAAGCAATATTTATCAAAGACCTTAATAAAAATTATGGTAAAACAGAGGTCTTAAAAAACATAAATCTTAGCATAAATGAAGGTGAGTTTTACTGTATGATGGGGCCAAACGGCTCAGGAAAAACCACACTTGCAGCTATACTTGCATCCATAAAAAAACAATCTAGTGGATTAGTTAAAATATATGATAATACTCCAGAAAAAAGCCGTGCCCTTATAGGTTATATGCCGCAGGAAAACTTCATATCAGCATATCTTACTGGCAGAGAAAACTTGGCTTATTTTGCAGGACTTATGGGTTTTAAAGGAAATGACCTAAAAATTATTGTTTCTGAACTGCTTAAAAAAGTTGGCCTTGAGAAAGATGCAGATAAGCTTGTTTCAAAATATTCAGGCGGCATGAAAAAAAGGCTTGAGCTTGCAACAATACTATTTAATGGCATAAAAGTATTAATATTAGACGAGCCAACAACAGGCCTTGATCCTT
This sequence comes from uncultured Actinomycetota bacterium, assembly GCA_964387355.1. Lineage (GTDB taxonomy): Bacteria > Actinomycetota > Humimicrobiia > Humimicrobiales > Humimicrobiaceae > Calidifonticultor. Next base: position 9,972 of record CAYLWJ010000182.1, read on the forward strand.
CAGCAAGAAGAGATTTTTTTAACCTTATAAAAGATAATGCTAAAAATGATACTACAATTTTTTTAATAACCCATATTGGTACTGATGCAGAATTAGCTGATAGAATTGGTCTAATTAATAAAGGGGAAATAATTGCTGAGGGAACTCCAGAAGAACTTAAAAGAAAGTATAATTTAAAAAATGTCTTAACAATTGAAACTGTTTATAAGGACAAAAAAATAAAGGATATACTTAGTAGCATAGCTAATTCAGGTGATGTTTTTGAGACAGACCTTGGATATAAAATGTATTCAGATGATATTACAAAAGACATACCTTTTATAATTAAAAAACTTGAACAAGAAGGATTTTCAGTAAATAGGCTTGAAAGCACCACTTCAACACTTGATGATGTATTTTATAAAATTACTGGTCGCTTAATTTAATAAAAGATTAATAACTAATTAACAACTAATATTGACAATAAAATGATAATTTAATTAATAACTTAATAGATAATAAATAAAAATTAATGAGTTGTAGTAATGTTAATGTTATTAATCTTAATTATTACTTTTAGTTAATATAATTTATAAGGGCAAATTTAAGGGCAAATTATGAGACAGATAAGCGCAGTTTTTATTAAAACTATAAAAGAACTTTACAGGAATAAAGTTACAGTATTCTGGACAGTCGTATGGCCAATAATATTTCTGTTCTTAGGCATTTTTCTATTTTACAAAGCAGACCCCTTATCAAAAGATCCATACTTCAGGGGAGGAATTACCATATCGATGATAGTATTTTCACTAATGCTTTCAGGTTTTAGCACACTGCCGGGAATAATTACACAGGATAGAATTAATGGATTATTTTTAAAATTACGTTCAATGCCTGTAAAACAATGGAGAGATATTTTAGGCAGAATATTTGGACTTCTTTTTTATGTAATAATATCTGCAATATTAATATGTATTGTTGGTATAGTCCTTGGTGCCAGATTTCATTTAACAGTTACTAGCTTTTTTGTATCTCTAGCATTTTTAATTCTTGCAGCAATCAGTGCTGCTGGTTGTGGCATAATAATAGGGACTTTTGTAAAAAACATAAATGGTGCAGTAATAACAGGTGTTGGAATTTCTGTTGTCTCAATGTCTCTTACAGGAGTAACCTTTCCTTATATCTTTTTGCCTAAAATATTACAAACATTCTCAAGATATTATCCTTTTTCATCTTCAAATGCAATCATATCCTATATGTTATCATTGCCTGAATTTGTAGGTTATAATCCTATAAGCACATTACAAATAATTTTTACTGTTACTGTATCTATTTTAATCTTTATAGTAAGTCTTATATTATATTCAAAATTCTGCTGGCAGACAGATTAATAAAGATAATTTAATTGCCGAGTGAAATCACTGCACAGAAGCCAGGTATATAGTTACAATAATTATCAATATGTATATGGCAATCTCTAGTAAACTCATTTATGCAGTTCTGATTAAAGAAAAACCCAAGAAAATTTCTTGATAAACAAATAAGTTGTTGTAAAATATCTGACTTCCAATTTTTACCACTCTTTGTATTCTTTCCAAAGGTATATATTCAATATTAAAAGGATTGACACTTACAGGAATAGCAGATATACCTGCATGTTTGAGCTTAATTAATTTGTCTTTTGTTATTTCATCATTTTTGCCCAAGAGCAATTAGTTTCTAAAAATGGCTGTGGAATTTTGAACTTAACTTCTAATTTTATTAGTTATACAATATCTGCAGGAGACATTACATTTGTAACTTAAGATTAATCCTACTGAAGTTGGTGGCTTAACTCTTAATATGTTCATTAAAAAGAATAATACACTAAAAAAATTAAATTAATAAATTTTTAAAATTATTATTAATAAATTTGTACTATCTAAAAGATCTGTTTATAGTTATAAACTTTTCAGCATTCTTAATAACTATTTTAAAAATGTTTCTAGTCTTTAATCACACTATTTCAATGTTTATCTATAATAATAAATAATAAACCTTAAATTCTTGGCTGGGGAGGCAGGATTCGAACCTACGATCACGGGACCAAAACCCGTTGCCTTACCGCTTGGCCACTCCCCAAAAATATCAAATAAATAGAATTATTAATGCTAAACTCTAAATAGTTCCTCTTAAGCAGTCAAAATTATATAAAAAAATTATTCAAATTAACAGAGTTTTATTTTATTAACCACTCTAATAACAGAGACCTATCTTAATCAGAGACCTATCTTAATTCTAGCATATCAAGACCACCATAGTATGCCTTATTTAAGCTATTATAAAATGATTCATGTGCAAACCCATACCATAGAAACATTCTATCCTTATAAAAAAATGTACTTAAAATTAACCCAAATTCACCTTTATTAGGATCTGTAAAGTAATAAATTATCTCCGCATATGTACTTCCATTTTTTAATTTTTTTTCAGTAAAAACAGGCTCACCTTTTTGTTTCATATCGCCCCTACTATTTTCTGCAATATCGGTAATAAATTTTTCAAACTCTTTTTCATTTGTTGGATAAAAACCTTTATTTAAAACAAACATTACTGTTCTTAAAGCAGCGTCAGGGTTTGGAGGGTTAAATGTTACATTCATACCTGTGTTATTATCAATAAGATCATAGTTCCAACCATCAGGATAACCAATCATAAAACCATACTTATCTTTTGCCTCTGTAAAATAATTATTGTCATTAAAAGACACTTCACCTGCTATTTGTTGCTCTTTTATTATCTCAAATGGAAAACTTCCAAATAGCTTATCATTTAAATAAATTTCTACATTATATTTCCCCACTGGAAGCTTTTCGCCTTCAGCAGCATAGAGAGTAAAATTAATCCATGTAGGTGAATAATACGAATCTTTTATATTATATGGTGTTTCTAATAATACTTTACCTGAACTGTCTAAAAATTTTGCTTTTACAACATCACCAGAGACGAAATAATCAAGCTGAACACAAGCATTTATGACATCTGAAGGTTCAAATTTATCAGCAGGGCTTATTGGCTCTGCTGCTTCATTTACTTCTTTTGAAAGCTGAACTTTTAAAATTTCAGCTTTTTGTTGGTTTACAACAAACTTTGCAGAAGACTTTAGCTCCCCATTATGGTAAAATTCCACTTCATAATTTCCAGGCAAAACTAAAATATCAGCATCTGGCTTTTTAGTAAGTGAAGAGGAAATCCAGGTAGAAATTAATCCTTTTTGACCCGCAAGATATTTATCACTAATCTCATATAATATAGAATCATTTGCCACATCTTTCCATACAAATCTATAATTATCATCTCCTCTAACATTTTCAAATTTTAAAGTAACAAATATCTCTTTAACATTAAAATCAAACTCGTTTTTTTCAATAATAGGCTCTTTGGTTTCAGGATTAATTTTCTCACATACTATAAGCTTTCCAAAGACTGGCTGTTTTGCACAAGAAGTAAACCCAAATAAAATTGAAGCTAAAATAAACACCGCAGCTAAAACTACCAAAAATCTTTTAATTATTTTTTCATTTTTAATCATTTTTAAATCCTTTATTCATTTTTAAATTCCTTTACTTTTTTCTTTTTTGTTTTTTTATTCTTTTATATTATTTTAATTCTTTTTACTATTGTGTCCTTGATATTAATGTTATTCTTAGTGTTCTTGTTTTTCTAGGTGTTCTTGTTTTTCTTAGTATCCGTGGTCTAATATCTTAAAGACACCAAATTATTTTTTCACAATTTATTTTTTTAATACTTCCTGACACTGATTTGTAGTGTAAGCCAAGAAAACCTTATTTGATATTTTTCCTAGTCCGTTAAAGACTCTTTTCGCAGTTATTAGGTCTTCACAAATTGCAAAAATTGCTGGGCCACTACCAGTCATCTGTGCAGCACTTGCTCCAAGACTTAAAGCTTTCGCAATTAAAACCCGCACCATATTATCTTCAGTTGCAACTACATCTTCAAGGTCGTTAAAAATATTAGAAAAGAAGTCTTTAAATCGTCTTTTTAAAAAGCTTGTTAATAAAGCTTCATGTTTTGATTTATTAATTGACTTATTGCCTAAAGATTCCTGCCCAAAAACTATGCCTTTTCCAACAGTATCAAATCTTTCATAAACGTGACCAGAAGAAAATTTTTTCCCATTTACTGCGATTACAACCCAGTAAAAAGGCATATCTGGAAGTTTTGTAATTTTTTCGCCTTTTCCTTCAACCAATGCCGCACCACCTGAAATACAAAATGGCACATCAGAGCCAACTTCATTTCCCATTATTTCTAACTCGTCTATACTAAGCGCCAAGTTAAATAACTTATTTAATGCAATTAATGTTGCCGCCGCATTGCTGCTGCCACCTGCAAGACCAGAACTTACTGGAATAGATTTTGTTATTTTAATATTTACTTTAAATTTTTTATCTAGGTCAAACTTTTTTAATACTAATAGCGCAGCTTTGTGAACTAAATTTTTTTCATTTAAAGGGATTTCATCATTACTGCAAATATTTTTACAAG
>CAYLWJ010000183.1:0-5732 GCA_964387355.1 uncultured Actinomycetota bacterium
CTTTATAAGTTTATAAAGTTTTAAAAAATTTAATAAAAATTTAATAATACATAATTGACTTAAAAAATTAATTATATTAAGTTAAAATACTTAATTGTATTATTTAAAAAAAACTTAACAAAATTATTAAAGTTTAACAAAATGGAGGTAAAATGAAATGAGAAAAGTTAGGCTAGTGGGGTTTTTATCAATTGTAATTGTCATTGTGTTTTTTTCGTCTGTACCATTTCTTTTTGGATTTACTGCTAAAAGCGGTGAAAATTTAACTATTAAAGAAGACATTGTAGATGATCTTTATATTGCCGGAAACAATGTGGTAGTTAGTGGTAAAGTAGACGGAGACTGCATTGCAGCTGGCGGTGAAGTAAGTTTTAGTGGTAATATTTCTCAGGATTTAGTTGCTGCAGGTGGAAATATTGATATTTCTGGAAATGTTGGAGATGATATACGAACTGCTGGGGGAACAATTAAAGTAAGTGGCAGATCTGGTGGTGATTTGGTAATTGCAGGTGGTCAAATAAAAATTTATGATGGTGCTGTAATAGAAGGCGATTTAGTGGCAATGGGCAGCAACATTTACATTGCTGGAGAAGTTAAAGGAAAAGTAATTGCTTCAGGTGGTCAGATTGATATTTTAGGCAAAGTTGGAAATGGTGTAGAAATAAAAAATGCTGGTAAATTAAGTATTTTTGAAAGTGCAGATATAACTGGCGATATTAATTATTCTTCATTAGAAAAAGCCGTTATTTCTGAAAATGCAAAGATTTCAGGAAACATTAATTTTACACAAATTGAAAAGCCTAAAAAAGAATTTAAGTTTGGTCAATTAGAAGGCTTTAAAGGCTTAGGTCTTTTTGGTATGCCTTTTGGATTTCTTGGTCTTATCTTAGGTATATCTGTTGTTGCACGAGTTATTATGTTCATTAGTCTTTTTGCTTTAGGAATTATAATACTAGCAATCATTCCAAAAGTTTTTGATAAATTTAACAATAGGATGAAGGGTGGTTTTGGATATTGTGTAGCAGGTGGTGCAATTATTCTATTTGGAGTTCCAATTGCAGTGGTGGCTATTTTAACAATTAGCTTAATTATATTATTTACAGCTATTGGAGCATCTGTAAGTTTGATGTTAATTTTAATATCAGCATTAATTTTAATTTTATATTTTATATTGGTTTATATAAGTATTTTGTTTTTAAGTTATTTACTAGGCAAAACAATTTTATCTAAATCTAAATTGAACTTTGAAAAATATGGCTGGAAAGTTCTTGCTCTATTTATCGGACTTGCAATCATAATGCTTGTTTGTGCAATTCCAATTGTAGGAGGATTTGCTCGATTTGCAGCAATTCTTTTTGGTTTAGGTGGGATAGTTATGATTATAAAAGACTGGCTTTGGCAATTTAAAGAAATAAAAAAATAGGAAAAATAAAATAATACATAAAATGCATAACCTACTTAGAATGCATAAAAGACTATAGTAATGCATAAGTAATGTATAAAAGTCTAAAGTAGCATAAAAGCCCTGAAATTTTGTATTTTAAAAATCAGGGCTTTTTTAAATTAATTCTAATTAAGTTAAATCTAATTAAATTTATTTAATTTAACTTATTTTTTATTTTTTAGATCTCTTATAAAAGAGAAATTTTTAAAATTAAATTACTCAGCTGAAATTGCTTCAGATGGACAGCTTTCTACAGCTTCTTGAATACACTCTTCATCATAATCATCATAATCTGTTTTAATTACAACAGCAACATCTTTGTCTTCATCAACTTTAAATATGTCAGGGCAAGTTTCTTCACATAATCCACAACCAGTACAAAGTTCTTCATCAATTCTTACTTCCATTTAACTTCCTTTCTTTTAGTTACTTTTAACTTACTTTGGTTTGATAAGCCATTCTGCAATAAAAAATTAAAAATTAATATTTTTAAATTAAAACAAATCCAACTATAAACTAATAAACTTTAAATTAAATTAAATTAAGTTTTAAATTAGCTAAGACTAAAACTTTGTATTTAATTATATTTAATTGTTTTGTTTTTATATAGCAAATCAAAGTGAAATATACAAGATTTTTTTTGTTAATTCAACAATAATTTTAGATAATTTAAATATTGAAATAAGAATATTGAAATGAAAATAAAAAAACTTATATGATTAATTTTTATAATTTACTTTTTAAGTTTTAAGAAAATAATTTAATGTTTTAATTTATTACTTATGAATAAACAGAGATTGTTAAAGTTTTTCTTTTTAGAAAAATATAATTAATTTAAATAGATAGTAATATCTTATTAGATTGGTATCTTATTAGCATTTTGGTTAATATAGTGGGTTTTCAAACCAAACAACAGATATTATTGATCTTAACCTGTTGAATTCCTCACAGTTTGCAACAATGTCGAGGTCTCCATCTTTATCAAGGTCAATGGGGATTATTTGATCCCATTTTTCACCATTGAATTTACCCAACCCTAAAAAACCACTTCCCCATTTTATTACATGGGTAAGCCATTTGCCTTTATCATTTTCCATCCAGAAAATAGCTGCTTTATCTTTAGGCAGTTTACCATTTTTATGTATAAGCGCACCAATAATGTCAGGGCTACCATCATTATTAATATCAGCTATTTTAAGAGCTCTTGAAGGCCATTGGGCAATTACAGGCTTTTCAATTTTTTTTAAAATAAATTTAACATTGTTGTTTTTATTACCACAATTGAAAAAAACATAAATATATTTTTCAGTGTGAACTATTATATCGTTTAGGTTATCTTTGTTTAGATCATAAATTGCAATCTGCTCTTTTGTATAGAACTCATCACCCCTGTAAATTTCATTAATCTCCCATTCATTATAAATATTAATATTTTTAGGATTCTTATACCAAACGATTTTTTCTGAGTTTTTGGGTGTATCCCAATCTGAATTACAAAGTACTATATCGAAATAACCGTCATTATCAATGTCGCCAAATTCAAAACCATGGCCGCTTTCAATATCTTTATCAATTATATGCATATTCCATAAAGCAACATTTCTGCAGTTTTTACCGGGATTTTCAAACCATCTAAGTCCTGCATATGTTAAAGACTTAAATCCTTGTGTTCCTGCAATTCTTGAAGCTCTACCTCCAGCTACTATGTCTAGGTCCCCGTCTGAATCAATATCATAAGCTTTTACATAGTGAAAATGCAGTCTGTCAGATGCAGCAGGTAGAGAAACAGCATCAGAGTATCCGAAACCGCCACTCAACATTTTATGATCTAATATTCTGCCACCCCATATTATTTTTATTCCTGAAGGGTTTTTGGTGTGTTCAACACCATGAGCAATAATAATTTCTGAAAAGCCATCATCATCTAAATCAGCAAAAGTGCTACTTTCAGCATTTGGTATAACTGCAACATCAATATAATCCCAGTATCTATATGAATATTTTTCTTTAAGCTTATCTGGACCAGGATTTAAAGCAATTCTTATTCTTCCTTTAAATTCATAATTTGTAAGGAAATCATAATAACCATCATCATTTACATCTGCCATGCTTAATCCATTAGGCAACCAATCACCAGGATTGTCCACAGGGTGCATATTCCACTGAAAACTTTGACAGCAATTACTTTCATTAAGATACAGGGATAATGAACCTTTTGGCCTGTAAGGTAAATTTATTCCCATTAAAAAATCATATAGGTAAAAAAAAGAGACAACCGATGCTGGCAATAATATTGTTACTATAAATAAAATATAGCAAGTTTTTTTTAAAGATTCTTTAAAACTTGTAATTTTAAATAAATTTGTTATCATTTCTTATAGGTTTTTTAAATTTAATTTTTAAATATATTATTAAAAATTTAATTAAATAATAATTATTAAATATTTAATAGTATTGTTTAAAGTTAAATAATTTTAAAACACAATTAAAATTATTTAAATTATTATGAATGAAATTGAGAGCAATAATAACTCAAATTCATACAAAACCCCATACAAATCCTTAGATAATTCTTTGAATGATACCAATGTGCTTTCTTTGGATTTTTTTTGTAATTTTATTAATCTCATTGATGATGCAATAATAATTTCTAATAAGGATAAAAAAATTATTTACATAAACAAATCTGCAGAGCAAATGTTTAAATGTTTGCCAAGTGAATTTTTAAATAATTCAATTTATGCTATTTTTAAAAAATATTTGAGAAAAAATAATTTTAAAATTTCTAAAAACGCTAGTTCTAATAATTCTAATAATAAATCTGGCAATAGTAATTTAGAAATAGAAATTGATGATGTCAATAATATAATAGAACATTGTGTAAAGTCTCAAGAAAAAATTATAGAAAAAGTTTGTGATAAATATAACTCTGAAATTATAATAGAGTTATCAATTAAAAAATATGAAGAGTTAAATAATCAATACTATATTTTCATATTAAGAGACATTTCAAGTAAGATATTTAATGAAAATAAGTTAAAATATTTAAGCTTTCATGATAGGCTCACAGGTCTATACAACAGGTCATATTTTGAGGAGGAGCTTAGGCGCTTAAACACTTCAAGGCAGCTTCCACTGAGCATAATAATTGGAGACATTGATGGCTTAAAGCTTGTAAATGATGCATTTGGATATAAAGCAGGTGACAAAGTTTTAAAGAGTTTTTCAAAACTTTTAAAGAGTTCATGCAGAGCAGAGGATGTGCTGGCAAGGTGGGGCGGTGATGAATTTGTAATATTGCTACCTAAAACCAACGAGGAAAGTGTTTTAGAAATTGTCCAAAGAATTGAAAAACAGACTAAAAGGTCAGAGCACAGTGAAATACCATTTAGCATTTCCCTTGGTTATGCTGTTAAAAAAAGTTCTGATCAGCTTATATATGAAGTGATTAAAAAAGCTGAGAATTTAATGAAAAAAAATAAGTTAATGCAAAGTAAAAAAGTATCAGACGAGATTATTTCTTTTTTAAAAAAACAGTTAAATCAAAAAAGTGGAAATTCAGATGAAATTTTTACAAGAATTAAAAATTTGGCATTAGAGTTTGGCAAAGAACTTCGTCTTACAAAGGAACAGCTAGATAAGCTTTTGCTAGTTGCTGAATATTTTGATGTTGGAAAAGTAGTAATTAAGAAAAATATATTAAAGAAACGAACAATATTAGAGGAAGATGAGTGGCAGGTAATGAAAATGCACCCTGAAATAGGTTATAAAATTACAAAATCTTCAACAACTTTAGCTCATATTGCTGATGATATATTAGCACATCATGAAAATTGGGATGGCAGTGGTTATCCATATGGTATAAAAGCAAGCAATATCCCACTAAATGCAAGAATTATTGCAATAATAGAGGCATATGATGCTATGACCAATGGAAGAAGTCATAAAAAACCTATTTCAAAAGAAAAAGCATTGCAAGAGTTAAAAAAACTTTCAAAAATACAATTTGACCCTAAACTTGTAAATAAATTTATCTCTATGATAAATAAAAAAGATAATTGTTTAAGTTTATTTCAGATTTCTAGCATTATATGATTATATGTTAATTTATTTTAAGTTATAGCTTACATAACTAGTTATTATAATATGAACTAATTTAAAGATAGATTTATAGACAGATTAAATAATTATTGAAATACTATTACTATATTATATACTACCGATTTATACCAATTAATTATATACCAATTATTTAGCAAATATATATTATATATTAAATATTCTATAC
>CAYLWJ010000184.1:0-15867 GCA_964387355.1 uncultured Actinomycetota bacterium
GTAATTATTTTATTAAAACCAATTTATTAATACTAATTAAAACTGCATATAAATTATTGTATTTTACAATTATTGTAATTTAGGTTTTAAGCAAGTAAAATATATCTAAAGTAAAAAACATATTAAAGTAAAACATAATTAGTTCTTGCTGAATAATTGACTGAAATTTTAAAAATTTAAAAAATTTTGTGCTTAATGAATTCAATTTTTTTATATAATAGTGAATTATTCAGCATAAACTATTTAGTTATAAACTATTTAGTTATTTATATATCTATATAATTTATTTAAATAATAATTTTAAACAATCAATGGCAAATGCTTCCCAATCTTCACCTTCAGGATCAATCAACCCTTGAATTAAAAGACCAATAGTTAAAGCAAATAAAAGTCGGGCAGTTGTTCTTGGATTAGTATTTCTAATATACCCTTTAGCAATACCCTCTTTTATTATTTCTGAAAAAAAATCTAAATAATCTTTATAAGATTTAGAAACTACTTCTTTTAAATTTGGGTTATTAATACCTTTTATATAAAATTCCAAAAAAATTACTATTTGATTTAGGTCTTCTAGGAATACTGGTTTAACTTTTTTAGGCAAGTTAATTATTGCTGATAATAAATCATTAGATTCTAATTTTGCATCATTTAATAAATTTCCTATCTTTTCCATCCACTGGTTTAAAAGCAACAAAAGTATATCTTGCTTTGTAGCAAAATGATAATAAAATGCTCCTTTTGTAACCCCTGCCTGCTGGCAAATTTCATCAACCTGAGTTTCTTCATAGCCTTTTTTAGAAAAGCACTCAAGTGCTGACTTTAAAATATTTAATTTTGTTTCCTTTCCTTTTTCTTCTTGTGTCAATTTTATTAAATAATTTATTAGTGAATCTATTGACTATATCATTAATTAAGGGACTGTCTTAGTTATAAATTTTTTAAGTTTATTAATTTTTTCAATTTTACAAATTATTTTTTTAGCCTCATTCTCTGAATCTGCTAAACAAAAAACAGCTGGGCCACTTCCTGCTAAATGAAATTTTGTACCGGTTAAATCTTCTAAAACCCTTAGCCATTTTCTATAACAAGAAAACTTTTGAGCATAAACTTCTTCAAATACATTAAAAATATAATCCTTTAAAAAATTGTTTCCTTTCGTTAAAACTGTAGTATTTATTTTTTTTAAAGACTCAATTAAAACATTACTTTTGGATTTACTAAAATTAAAGGACGTTCCATCAATACTATTGTTACTTTCATCTATTATACCATTTAAGTTGCAACCTTCAAAATTATCATTATCCTCTCCATTATTATTAAAATTAATATCTTTTTCAAAAATTTCACTATTAGAACTATTAAGGATAGCATTAAGAATCTTTGTGGTATGAAAACCATTTGTATAATTTTTAGGTGTAATCATTGAATAAAGAACTTTTGTTTTTTGTTTTATATTAATTGGTAGTAAAACTACTGTAAGCCATTTTTCAGGAAGAGAATTAATTTTTTCTAAAATTTCCCCTCTACCTCTTGCAATACATGTCCCTCCGTATATAAAAAATGGAATATCTGAGCCTATTTTAGATCCAATTTCTGCAAGCTCATCATTTGTCAAATTTAATTTCCATAATTTATTTAATCCTTTTAATGCAGCCGCTGCATCGCTTGAACCACCGCCTAAACCAGCACTAGAAGGAATATTTTTATGTAAATAAATGACAGCACCACCTTTATACCCAGATATTTCCTTTAAAAGAATTGCAGCTTTATATACTAAATTATTATTTAAATAATTATGATCATCATAAAAAAACAAACTGTCTTTTTCAGGTAAATTGTTATAATCAGGAATAATTTTAATCCATTCATTTTCCCAAAAAGTTAAAACATCACAAATATCTATTGTTTGCATTACAGATATTATTTCATGATATCCGTCTGCTCTTTTGCCAAGAACCTCTAATGTTAAATTTATTTTTGCTGGAGCTAATTGACAAATCATAAAGCCCACCTTTTTAAATATTTTTTTTCAAGATTTTAATACTTCTATTGCATATTCTATATCCACTTCAGTATCAACACAGCCATCTTTTGTTAATGGTATTAATTCAATAACAGGCATTTTTATTGTTTTTTTAACTTTCTTTTTTACCATATATACGCCTTCTATAAGTTCTTTCATGCATGCTACAGCTACAATTCCTTCAGGAAGCATTTTTTCTACAAAATTTACCGCTAAAGCTCCACCTGGTGCAATGCAAATTCCTTTATAATTTAATTCTTCTGCAACTCTCTTTAACTGCCCAATTGCACAATTATTTATACATTTCACACAATTCAAGCCATTTTCATCTAATTTTGCTGGACATTTTTTAGATGGTCTAAGACAATGAGAAATTAATAATACTCTTTTAGAATAATCAATTTTTGAAATTTTACTCTTTTTACTTTTTTCTTTTATTTTTATTGTCATATTAATACCTCTTTTTATTATTTTTTTATTATTTTTATTTTTGTAAAAAAATTCTTTTATTATTTTTTATATTTCATAATATTTTTATACTTCATAATTATTTAATTGTTTTTTGTTTTTTTAGCTTTAAAGAATTAAAAGTTTATTAAAAGTTTATTTTTTTAAATTTTGACAATGCCAATAGTGGAAAGTAGTCTTTATACATTTCATATTTTAAATAAAAAGTGCCAGGAAAACCTCCACCTGTATAAAAATCTTCACTCCAACTGCCATCAGTATTTTGTGAGTTAATTAAAAATTTTATTCCATTTTTTGCATACTCTGACTGTGGTTCAACAGCCAACAAACCTAATACAGCCCAAGCAGTTTGAGAAGCAGTACTTGATTTTAGACTAACAAATTTTTTAAACTCAAATGAATCACAGCTCTCTCCCCAACCACCATCGGTATTATTATTCTGTTCTAGCCATTTTTTTGCTTTAAGAATTGCGGTCTCAAAATATTTATTAATATATTGTTCTAAAATTTGGAAATTATAATCCCTTAAATTATAATCCCTTATAATATGTTTATAATATTCATAACTTTGTAAAACTTTGCTTGTCCCATATATATAAGCAATTCCCCATCTTCCATACCAGCTTCCGTCTTCTTCCTGAGATTCAATTAGGTATTTAAAAGCCTTTAAAATATTTTTATTAAAATTTAATTTATGCAATCTAAAAAATAAATCTTTATTTACATCTTTTAATTTACTTGTATTAGCTTTTAATAAGCTTAAAGGGTTTAAGATAATACTGCCTATTGCATATAATACATGAGCCGTTATATCAGGACTTCCAAAATCAAGCGGTGTGATAAAATCAGCATATGGTATAAATTTTAAAAGTTTTTTATTATTATCCCTATCAAAGGCAGCCCAGCTACCATCTTTATTTTGCATATCTAAAATCCAATTTAAACCATTATAAATAGCTTCTGCTTTTTCAAATTCTTCTTCTTTGTTCATTTGAACTGAATTTAGTGCACAGCAAACAATTGCTGTATCATCTACATCAGGATAAAATTTATTCTCAAATTCAAAAGACCAGCATCCTGGCATTGTCAAAGGATTTTTTACTTTCCAATCGCCATAAATTTTTATTTGTTTTTTTAAAAGCCATTTAGCTGCCATTTGTAAATTTAAGTTATCTCTTTCTAAGCCTGAATTGGCTAAAGCAAGTGTTGTCCATGCAGTATCCCAAACTGGTGAAGTAGCAGGCTGAAGAATAAATATATTTTCATTTTCACCAATAAAATCTTCAAGCCCTTTTAAACCTTTTTTAATTATTGGATTTTCATTGTCATAACCTATACATTTTAATGCAATTAATGAAAACAGCCATGGGAGCATTATTCCACCCCAGCTTCCGTCATTTTCTTGATGTGAAACTATCCATTCTTCAACTTTTTTTAATGCATGTTTTCTGCTTAATTTAAAATTTGAAGGAAATTTTTCAAAAAAATTTAATGCAGAATTTAAAGCTAAAAAAATATTCTCGAGGCTGAAGAAAGACTTTGCTTTAAAAGGAACCCCAGTTTTTATATTTTTTTTATTTTCATACAGCTCAAATATATTAACACCTTCTTCTAAATTAAAAACTGGACGCAATGTAAGAATAATACTAAATGCTAAAATTGTTGCCCTTGTCCAACTTGCAAAATCATAAATATTAATATAAAACCATTTTGGAAGATAAATAATTTCTGGTGGAACTATTGGCAGGGCTGACCAAGCATACTGTCCAAACAAAGCAAGTATTATTTTTGTATAAGTATTTGTTTTTTCAATACCCCCTTTTGAAAGAATAAATTCTCTCGCTTTTGTCATTACAGAGCTGTTATTATCAAGTCCAATAATCTTAAGACAAAAATAGGTCTGTACAGTTACATCTAAGCTTCCCTCACCCTTATAATAAAGACTCCATGAACCATCTTTATTTTGATTATTCTTAAAATAATTATAAGCTTTCTTTTCCCTATCTATGTTTTTTATCCCAAAAATTCTTATTAATGGAATAAAGCCGGCAACAACACTGACATCGGCCTCAAGCAAACCTACCCAGTATCCTTCTTTATGCTGCTTGCTAAGCAAATAATTCTGTGATTTTTCAATACATTTATTAACATCATAATTTAAATTTAATGAAACATTATACATTTTATTATATTTATCATTATGCTTATCATTACACATATCCATAATCCTTAAACCACTTAACTGATTTTTCAAATGCATTTTCAATAGGATTTAATGTCAAACCTAATTCTTTTACGCTTTCTATGCAGTTAAAAAACCTAAATTTAGATGCAGACTTTACAGCACAAACAGGTATATTAGGCTGTTTTTTTAAAATTTTTGCAGAAATTAGTTCATCTATATAACCGATTCCTAAAGCTAACCAAAAGGGGATCTGAATACTTGGGGATTTAATTTTTGTAATTGATGAGAGTATTTCAAATATTTGTTTTAAGGTTAAATTTTTATTTCCTGCTATATATTTTTTCCCAATTACACCTTTTTTTATTGCCAAAATATGAGCAAGTGCCACGTCTTCAACATCAATTATATTTAAACCAGTGTTAATGTAGGCTGGCATTTTTCCCCGTAAGAAGTCTAAAACAATTTTACCTGTAGGAGTAGGTTTAATGTCCCAAGAACCAATTGGAGTTGTTGGTGCAATTATAACTATCGGAAGACCTTGCTGAATGTATTTATTTACTTCAATTTCTGCAAGAATTTTAGTTTTTTTGTAGTCACCATATACATCATTGATATCATTTAATTTAGAATAATCAGGATCGTAATTATTATAACTATTGTAACTATTATTATAACCATCATAACCATTATTAAAATTATTTAAGAGCTTTACAGTTGATTCACTACTTGTGTAAATAATTTTTTCTATATTTAAATTTTTCGCAACTTCTAAAACATTTTTTGTTCCTTCAACATTAGTTTTAAAAAAAATATCTTTATTTTTTTCCCAAAAAGAATAAACAGCAGCTGTATGAATACAAATATTACAGCCTTTCATTGCACTCTCAATTGAATGTTTGTCATTTAAATCACCATAAAAAATTTTAACAGGCAAATCTTTTATTCCTAAAAGATTGCTTGACTTTCTTACAAGCACATGGACATTATAGCCTTCCAATACTAACTTTCTAGCAATATTGCATCCAATAAAGCCGCTTGCTCCAGTTAAAAATATATTTTTAATTTTTTCTGACATAATATTCTGAAATAATATTTTGCATAATTTATTATATTTATAGAACTCTATTTGTCTTAAAATATTAGAAAAATTTTTCTAAGTTATGGTTTTTTACCCAAAAAACTCCATTTTAAAACTTTATAAATATCTTTTAACGATTTAATACTTTTAATTGCACTCGCTTCAAAACCACAATGAACCATACAATTTTTACACCTTAAATCTTTATCAGGACCATAATTATCCCAATTCGTTTGAGTTATTAAATCTTTATAAGTTGGAAAATGGGTGTCTGTAATTAAATAACAAGGGCTTTTCCATCCAGCAACATTAAATGTAGGATTAGCCCAAGGTGTGCATTTTAGATTTCTATTACCAGATAAAAATTCCCAGTAAAATGGAGTATTGTATATTTTTACTCCATTTAAAGAATTATAAAGTTTGTAAAAAGTTTTATTAACTTCTTCTTTTTCCAAAAAAATATTATTCTCTACTCTTTCATAATAAAAACCAGGTGATACCATAATACTATGAACACCATAATTTGTTACCATTTTAAAAAAACTTAAAATTTCATTGATGTCTGTATCTTTGTAAATTGTTGTATTAGTTCTAACTGTAAAATTTAATTTAGCAGCCTTCTTAATCCCATCTAATGCTTTTTTAAAAACTAGATTGTTTCTTGTTATCATTGAGTGGGTGCCCGCAAGTCCATCTAAATGTACAACTATCGATAGTCTTTTATCAGGCTTTATTTCATCAATAAATTCATATAACTTTAACCCATTTGTACATAGATAAACAAAAAATTTGTTTTTAATTAAAACTGAAATAATTTCTTTTATCTGAGGGTGGAGAAGCGGCTCACCTCCAGTAATGGATACTACAGGTGCTTTTGCCTGTAATGCAGCATCTAAGCATTGCTCTACAGAAAGCATTTCAGACATATAATTTTTATACTCTATTATTCTCCCACATCCACTGCATGAAAGATTACATTTAAAAAGAGGTTCTAACATAAGGACATAAGCAAACTTATCATTATTTTTAAAATTATTAACAATAATATGTTTTGTAAGTTTAGAAGCTAAATTAAAAGAATATATCATTTTGTCATTTCAAATAATTATTTATATTATTTTCTAAAATTACTTAATATTACTTAATATTATTTTGTTATTCTTTAAGATTATTTTCTTTAAAGTTATTCCTTAATTAAATTATTTCCTAATTAAAAAACTTGTATTTTTTAATTCTTCTATTGATTTTGCACCAATTCCAAACATTGCAATTTTTAATCCAAGCTCAAGCTCTTTAATATAACTAATGCAGGCATCAATTGATATATTTATTTTTTTTAAAATAGGAAGAGCAATTCCTACTAAATCAGCACCTAAGGCTATTGCTTTTGCAATATCAAGTCCATCTCTTATCCCACCAGATGCAATCAATACAAATTTGCAAGTTTCATTGCTTTTAACAGAATTATTTTTGCTTTTATTATTTGATTTTTTAAGATTGAATAGTTTATCCATTGTTTTTTTTACTGCTAAAATACTTTCAGAAGTTGGTATTCCCCAGTCTTTAAAAATCTCAGCAACATTTTTTAATGTTTCAAATTCAGTCCTTTGCTTTTCAACTTCAATCCAAGAAGTACCGCCCGAGCCACCTACATCAATTCCACTAACATTAGCAAGTATTAACTTTTCTGCAGTTTCACTTGATATCCCAAAGCCAACTTCTCTTACAATTACCGGATACTCCAGATTGTCACAAATATTTTTAATTTTTTCTTGTAAATTACTAAAATTATAGTTTCCTTCCGGTTGAAAAACTTCCTGCATCGAATTTAGGTGAAGTATTAAACCATCAGCATTAATCATTTTTATTGATTTTCTGCAATGTTTAATTGTAAAACCATAATTTAGCTGAACAGCTCCAATATTTGAAAATAATAAAATATCAGGTGCTATATCTCTTATTTGAAAACTCCTTAAAGTTAAACCGTTGTCAAGCTCTTCCAAAACTAACCTTTGTGAGCCTACCCCCATTGCAATATTTAACTCTTGAGCAACTTTTGCTAATTTTTTATTAATATTTTCACCTGCTGCAATTCCTCCTACAAGTGGAGAAATCATAAGCGGCAAATTTAATTTTTTACCAAATATTGTTGTAGATGTATCAATTTCATTTAAATCAAGCTCTGGTAAAGCTTGATGAATAAATCTGTAATTTTCAAAACCTGTTTTTATTGTTTTATAAGAGACATCTTTATTTAAACTTATAAAAAGATGGTCTTTTTTTCTATTGCTTATAATGTTATCTAAGTCTAAATCATTTTTAAAACTTGTAGAATTTTTTAATTTTTTTTCCAAATTCTTTTAACCCCAATTTTAGTTAATACTATTTATTTAATAATAAGCAACGCTTAATAATATATTTCTATAATAAAATATTTGCTACTTTTTATTTTAATGCTTATATAAAAAGCCTTTCACACTTTCATATAAAAGCTAAATAAAAGACAAAAACTTAAAAATCTCTATTTATTAAAAAGTCTGATATTTCAATAAAATTATTTAAATTTTTACTATCTATAGGCAAATTTTTTAAATGTTTAAAAGCAAGTAAATTATACTTTCGCATTAATTTCTGACAAAAGCTTTTAGCATTGACTTCATTTAAAAAGTCAATTAAAGTTGCTAAATCTTTAGCAGATAAATCTTTATCTAAAAATAATTTTAAGAATTTGTCTTTTTGCTTGCTTGACGCATTATTTAAATAGTAGACTACTGGTAGCGATTTTTTCTTCTTTTTTAAATCTCCTCCAGAAGGCTTACCTGTTTTTTTATCATTTCCCCAAATACCTAAAATGTCATCCTGTATTTGAAAAGCTAGTCCCAAATAATGTCCAAATTTTTCAAATAATTCAGCAGTTTTGTTATCAACGGCAATTAAGGCGCCTATTTTTAAGGAACTTTCAATTAAAGCAGCAGTTTTTAATTTAATCATTTTTATATAATCATTAATGCTTACATAATCCATTGTTTCATAACTAATATCTAAGTATTGACCCTCTATCATTTTTAAACAGCCACTATTTATTGTCTTTAAAATTTCAATTTGTCTTGAACAATCAACATTATTTTTACCTAATAAAAATACAGAAAGATTTGCTAAAGTGTTCATAGCATTCCCAACATTAATTGCCTGTGGACTACCCCAAATTTTCCAAACAGTTGGTTTATGTCTCCTTGTTTCATCTCCATCTTGGATATCATCATGGACTAAAGAAAAATTATGTACAAGTTCAATTGAAGCAGCCGCTGGAAGTGAGATTTTAAAATCCCCAGAAACTGATTCACATGCAAGACAGCAAAGAGTTGCCCTTAAATATTTACCTGTTTGAGAGTTATTATTTTTTTCATTATTTTGTAAAATTAAGTTCTTGTCTAAATCTAACCAGCCTAAATGATATTTAATCATGTCGTTTAAAGTAGCAGAACCATTTAAAGATTTGGTTAATTTGTTATTAAAAAAAATTTGGCTGTCTTCAAGTATTGTGTTTATTTGTTTTTCAATATAACTTTTATATCTTGAAAAAATTAAAGGTAGCGTAGTCATTTTTATTCCTCTTAGAAATATCTTAAAAATAAAATTACAACAATTAGGCTCTAATTATTAGGCTATATATTTAGGCTATATATAAGTCTATATATCAGGCTATATATTAGGCCATATCGGACTATATATCAGATTATAATTATGAAATTAAAATTTCCTGTAATTTTCTTAATTTATAAATTAAACAATCTGTCTTTAATTCAATATCATCATAAGTAATAGGTTTTTCAAATTTTATATCATTTTTTATTACGGCATCTTCAATTAAAGCTAATGGAACTAAATTTTCTTTTTTAGCAGTTTCATAAAGATCAATTAGGCCATAAACAGTAAACCCGCCAATACCGTCTATAACTTCTCCTTTTTTTAAATCTTTTTTTGCTACTGTTATAACCTCAGATATAAGCCCATTTTTTGGAGCAATAGTTGAATCGTTATATAAAACAGCATTTATTATTGAAATAGGAACTTCCATACTTGCCAGATGAAAAGGTCTGTAAAGTAGGTAATTTGGCCCGTCTCCAAAAAGTAAATACTTCAGTTCTTTTTTTAAAATTTCCAAATCTGTTGAATAAATTAAAAAAACTCCAGGTGCAACATCACCTATTGCAAAATCGACAATACCTTTTTTCCCTAAAATTCCACCATTATCTTTTAAACTAAAAACTTTTGTTAAATCAGACACATTTACTTTTGGTCCATGCATACCTCTACAGTCTGGAATAAGACCGGTAGCATTTGAAAAACAAGTCATTTCTAACATTGATTTAGTTCCATCAACAAAAGAGGTCATCATTTTTGGACTTGCACCTTTAATTTTACTATACTCAGCTAAAGTATCGGGGTTTGCTTTTCTATCTAATGGGTTATTCTTGCCTTTTCCAGCAGCTACAATTTCAAATCCTAATAATTTAGCAAAATCATATAATTCTTTTAATGCTGCTGGTTCATCTCCTGCAGCAACTGTGTAAACAACACCAAAATTGTCTGCTAACTTTTTAAGTATTGGCCCAACTGCAGTATCTGCTTCAACATTTAATGTTACTGCGTGTTTTTTATTAATAATTGAAGACAAAGCACTGACAGCGCCAGCTTCTGGTGAGCCAGTTGCATCAACTACTACATCAACAGAATCTATTAATGAAAGCAAGCTTATTTCATCAGTAAAAATAATTTTATTATTTTTTATAGCCTGGTCTGCATCTTTTAAAATTTTTTTATTAAATTTATTATTATCAATTTTATTATTACTATTAACAATAGCATTTAGTGCATGAATAGTTAAATTATTAACCTCGTTTTTATTATTAATTAAATTATTATTGATGCTTTTGGCAGCAAAATCTAAAATATTGCTTAGGTAATTGTAGCTTTGGTTGCTTTCTTCTTTAGCACTTAGAATATATAAATCTTTTTGGCTAATTCCAATATCTTCTAATCTTTTTAAAGAATTATTTATGTTCCTATTTGCAACTGCAACAATTTTAAAAACTTTCATTTTTTGCATCTGGGCAATAAGACTGCTTCCCATCTGCCCTATTCCTGCAACAGCAACTCTAATATACTTTCCTTGAGATTGAATTTTATTTATTTTTTCATTTAGGTTAAACATTTTTTAAAAATAAGATAAAATAGAGTATAATATTTAGCACAATCTTAAAGTATAAATAAAAAAAATTCAAGTATTTTTATATAAACATACTTGAAGTATAATTTAAATAAATTTTAAAATTTAAAAATTATTAGATCCAAAATAGCCGCTTAAAAAATGATAATTATTATCTGCTCCAATATTTTTGAAGTTTTAAGTTTTACTAGAAAAATAAAAATATTAAAAAAAATAAAAACAAACTCAATAAAAGGTATTTATGGGCTTTATAAAGTAAAAAAACCTTGTAGTAACCAAATACTTGGTGATGCAAGATATAATAATTTAAAACACAAAGAAGTATTAGAAGTATTAATACTTTTTATAGGTATTGGCATGAAAAATATTAAAAAAACGCTAGATTTTGTTTTAAATTGTCATTTAGAAAAAAATAATAATTTTAAAAATTTAAGTGAATTATTGAATAACTTCAATAGTAAAGAAATTAATCTTATTATTGTTACCGGTTTTTCTGGATCATTAACTGAAAAAATTAATATTTTTAAAACTGTTATTATAGATAAAGTAAGCTTTGTCAACTTAAATAATTTCAACTTAAAATTATTTCAAAAAAAAGACTTTGAAAATAATATTAAAAATAACATTAAATTAAACAATAGCAGCACATGTAAAAATCAAATTTATGAAAATAATTTAAAAAATCTATTTGATTTTAGTACTTCCCTACTTTCAATTAATAAAGTAATATATTCTAAAAATTTAAAAAAAATTCTTCATTTCATAACTTCAGCAGATATTGTTGATATGGAAACTTACTGGATAGCAAAAAAACTTTCTATTGTAAATATACCTCAGATTTATTTTAGAGTAATATCAGATGATCTTAATTATAATATTCCTGAATTTTTAAATTTATTTTATGAAAAAAAATTTTTTAAAAAGATTATTAACCGCGATATTGCCTGCAACGATATTGCCTTCAGTGATATTGCCTTCAGTGATATTGCACAAAGCACTATTAATATTAATAATACTTTCTACAAGATTATCCGCAATATAATTAATTACTCATTTAAATCTGCAAATTTAATTTACTTTATAAAATTTGTTAAAAATATATACACTGCCCAAAATATATTGAGTAAAAAGTTAGAAAGTATTATAAATGATGTTGTATAATTAAGATAAAAAATATTTAAATATCTTAAAATATTTAAATAGCTTAAGCAACTTTATATTAAAAATAAGTATAAAATTGTATTATATTATATCATCATCGTTTAAGCATTATAAAACTTTATATTAAAATAAGCATATAACCCATTTTTAAAAACAAAAATAAAGATAATAAAGATAATAAAAGATGATAAAAGAAGATTTTGCCAAATTACGCACTGCTATGGTAAATGAACAAATTATCGCTAGAGGTATATCTGATAGAAGAGTTATTGATGCTATGCTAAAAGTACCAAGAGAAAAATTTGTAAGCGCAAGTTTACAAGATAGTGCATATGATGACAGGCCACTTCCAATTGGTTATGGCCAGACTATTTCCCAACCATATATTGTTGCACTAATGACTGAACTTTTAGAGCTAAAAGGTGATGAAAAAGTATTAGAAATTGGAACTGGGTGCGGCTACCAAACAGCAATTTTAGCTGAACTAGCAAAAGAAGTTTATACTGTTGAAATCATAAAACCATTATACGAAAAGGCAAAAATAAACTTATTGTCTTATAAAAACATTAAATTAAAATATGGAGATGGCTATAATGGTTGGGAGGAATTTTCTCCTTATAACCGTATAATTGTTACAGCAGCACCAGAAAAAATACCCCAACCTTTAATTACACAATTAGATAATAATGGCATTTTAGTAATACCAGAAGGACCACCTGGCTGGAGTCAGGTACTGCTAAAAATAAAAAAAGAAAACGGTAAAATAATTTCCAGCCAAATCTGTGACGTTGCTTTTGTCCCTTTAACTAGAAAAAGAAATTAAAGTAAGAAAATTAAAATAAGAAAGAGATAGAAAGAGATTTTAGTTAAAAATGGCCCCAACAAAAACTGGCACAGTTAATTTACCACTTCATGGAGGCAAGGCTCCTGCATGGTTGTTTAACCGCATGAAAAAGCTCTCACGCGAAATACTCTTGATGATGGCATCAGAATATGGACCTTGTGAAATTTTGTATAGAATATCAGATCCTTTATGGTTTCAGGCTTTAGGTTGTGTGCTTGGCTTTGACTGGCATTCAAGTGGAGTTACCACAACTGTCTGCGGGGCATTAAAAGAAGCTATAAAAGGCATAGAAAAAGAAATAGGTTTACATATTGCTGGAGGAAAAGGTGCAACTTCAAGAAAAACTCCAAAAGAAATTGAAAAAATTCAATTTAAAACAGGAAATAACTTAAGATACCTTATTTACTCAAGTAAAATGACTGCAAAAGTTGACAATAATGCTCTTCAAGATGGTTATCAGCTTTATCATCATTGTTTCTTTTTTACCCCGGATGGAAGTAAATGGGCTGTAATTCAGCAAGGAATGAATGAAGTTAATAAAATGGCTAGAAGGTATCATTGGATTGGTGATAAAAACATTAATTTTATTTGTGAACCACATACTGCGATTTGTTGTGATAGCAAATCAAAAGTAATGAACCTAGTTGCAAAAGAAAGTATTGAGTGCCAGCAAACAATTACAGAACTTGCTATACAAAACCCAAAATCTACATTAAAAGATTTTTTGATGATAGTAAATTATCAAGAAAACCAAGAAAAAAAATATAAATTTCCTTCAAGGCATGACATTTTTTTATCAGATATAGATAAAAATAGAATTGAAAAAATTTTACTTTCTACTTACGAGAGAAAGCCAAAAAATTTTGAAGAACTTCTTTCATTATCTGGTGTAGGACCAAAAACTATAAGATCTTTAGCATTGATTTCAGAACTTGTTTATGGTGTTTCTTACAGTACAAAAGATCCAGCTCGATTTAGTTTTGCTCATGGCGGCAAGGACGGAATACCATATCCTGTAGATAAAAATACATATGATAAATCAATAGAAATTTTACACAAAGCAATTAAAGAAGCAAAAGTTGAAAAGTCGGAAAAAATTAATGCTATAAAAAGACTTGCGCAATTTTATAATTAATACTTAGAATTAATACTTAGACTTAGAGATGCAAAATTTCATATTTAAAAATTTTTTATTAAAATAAAACACTTTTTTAAAACTTGCAAATACTTAACTTGAAACAACCCTCACATTAGCTAGAAATAAATTTCATGTATTTTTCATAATGAGACTCCCAAGTTTGACGCATTGAGTCATTTGGTTCATATATTAAAATTTCAGAGGAATTATATGAAATTTGTCTTCCCTCTTCAAGACTATTAATCTCACCTTCTGCTTTTAATTGCATTAACAAATTACCTATAGAAGTAGTCTCTGCTGGTCCTGATGCAACTTTAAGACCAGTAGAGTCTGCTAGCCATTGACAAAAGAGCTTATTTCTAGACCCACCACCAACAATATGTATGCTATCAATTTTATTATTTACTATTCTTTCCATGGCATTAATTTTGCTTTTTATTTTAAAAATCAAGTTTTCGTAAAGAGTTCTTGCAATCTGGCCAATATTTTCAGGTATATTTTGATTTTTATCCCTACAGTAATTTATTATAGTCTGTCTCATATCAGTAGAAACTTGAGAAAATATTTGGTCATCTACATCAATATAAGACTTAAATTCTTGTGCTTTAGGGTAAAGATTATCAATATCTTTCCAATCAAAGTTTTCACCCATTTCTTTACGCCATTGAATCATACATTGCTGAATTATCCATAATCCTGTTATATTTATAGCAAGCATGTTCAGCCCTTCAACTCCACCTTCATTTGCAAAACCAAGTTCATAAACTAAATCATTTATTATAGGTTTAGAAGTTTCCTGTATGATTATCCCCCATGTACCTAAACTAACAAGCAAAGTATTCTCTTTTACTTTTTTATCGACAATTGGAAAACCTGCTATTGCTGAGGCGGTATCATGGGTTGCAGGAGCTACTACTTTTATAGGATTAATATTTAATTCTTCAATAACATTTTTTTGTAAAATTCCAACCACCGTTCCTGGTTCAATAAGTTCACAAAATAATTCTTTTGGAAATCCAATTTTTTCAAAAATTCTATCTTCCCATCGTCTTTTTGCTTGGTTTACCATTATGCTTGTTGTCGCCTCAGTATATTCATTAAAAGTGTTACCAGTTAAAAAATAATTAAATAAATCAGGTAGCATTAAAAATTTATAAGCATTTGTATATTGAGTGGCTTTCCTTATTTTCAAATCATATAAATGAAAAATACTTGAAATTCCAGGCAAAATTAAACCACCTGTTAAATTAAATAGTTCTTTTCTTGATATAACTTTAAAAAAGTTTTCAGTTATTTCAAATCTACGCTTATCTCTATAGTGTTCAAGATTTGAAATTAATTTTCCATTTTTATCTATAAAACCAAAATCTACTCCCCATGTATCTATACCTAAAGAAATTATATCTTTATATTTACTTGTTGCTTTCAAGATTCCGATTTTTAAATCGTTATATAGTCTTAAAACATCCCAATACAATATCTCTGTTGCATAAACAGGAATATTTTCAAATCTATGAATTGTCTCAATTTCAAATTTGTTACCGTCAAAACGAGCAACTGAAGCTCTACCATTGCTAGCACCAAAGTCAAAAATTAAAAACCTTTTTACAGCCAATTTACTCCTTTCGTGCTTTTTAAATCATCAAATAATAACCTGTTTTAATAACCTGTTTTTGCTAAATCGTTCCAATTTAAATAAAAAATAGTAAATTACAGAAAATATTATATATTATATTATAT
>CAYLWJ010000185.1:0-2400 GCA_964387355.1 uncultured Actinomycetota bacterium
ATATTATATTTTATACCCATTTCTATTTGAAATATTAATTAATACGAGCTGATTATCATACAATTGTTTTGTAAATACTATATCCATTATATATATTGCTTTTTAATTAAAAAGTTATTTAGAGAGAGCATTTTTTTAAATGCATATGTCATTTTAATTACCTCTTTACAAATAAAAAAGACACCATTTTGGGATGTCTTTTAAAATAAAAATATTTAATTTTAATTAATTAACTATAGTGACATTAGTCACCAGGTTTATTAATATTAATATATTCCTGATAGAAATCTGGTAATTGCTCTTTGATAACACCAATATATTCTAATACAAGGCTCTCAGAAAGGCTGGTAAGATAGGCTATCTCAGAAGTATTCATACCTTGTTTAAAAAGCATCTTTACCTTTTCAAAATCAGCCAGGTATCTATCTACACAACCAGGTGCATGTTTGGTAGCTCTTGCAATCTCTATTGTCTGAAAACCCTTAAGGTGCATACTAACTATCTTTGCCTTATGAGTGACAGTCCTGCCTATATCATGAACATTACCCCTGTAGGGAACTACCTGGTCTTTTTCTTTCTGATACTGGCTAAGTAGCCGTGATACTTTCCCAGTACTTATGGAAAAGATAGCTGCTACATCAGTTTGTGAAAGTACAGCACCCTGAGCAAATGCTTCCTTTATTACTCTTGCAATCCTTCTTTTAGTTAGTTCTTTTATCGGTATTCCGTTTGCAAGATCTGATAGATCCTTTGCATCAATAATAGTTAAGATAACAGTTTTCTGTGCAGTTTTGGCAAGGGTTTTGCCATTTCCATGCTTTTCGTCTTTTTTTACTGCAGGCCAAGGCATTTGACCAGAAGACAGTCTATCCTTACTTACCATAGCCTCTTCATAGATGGATATAAAGTCGGAAACTATTGCTGATGCTATCTTTGGTTTTGTATCAAAGCCATAGTTTTCAATAAGGTAGCGTATAAGCTCGTTTTTTAAAGTCTTTTGCTGCAAGGGACCATATATTTGCTTGGATATTTTGCTTTTTGTCATTTTTTGCCCCCTTTTTTACAGCTTATATAGCTACACAGCTCTTCAAGCCTTTCTTTTAAGCAATTGTTTTTTATGTATTTTTCATAAAGGCTTTTATACTCAGCTGCAACCTTTTCTGAAATTTTTGTTACCCTTGAAATTTTAACAAGTGGAAAATCTTTTTCAAAAAGATATACCACTTTGATAAAATTTTCAATATAACGGGCTATGGAGGAAAGCGAATGCCTTGTTTTAAATGCAATCTCTGTAGTAGTATATCCTTTAAGGGCTAGCTCAACTATCTTTGCCTTGTGGGATATGGTGGGACCAATATCTTTTACAAGACCACGTGTATTGACTTCTATGCCTTTAGCTTTTAGCCTTTGGATTATTCTTTTTACTGTTCTTATGTTTACAAATAAAATTTCAGCAAGATCTTCCTGAGAAAGAAGCCCACCTTGAGCATAAGCCTCATCTGCAAAGCGAAGAGTAAGAATTTCACGAAGATAACTTGGGCCTTTTTCCTCTCTTATCTTTTTATCAGAAGGCTTAAACAAGGTAAGCTTAACAGGTATAAGCTTGCAGTATTTTATCGGTTTTCCGGCTGGCTCGTCAGATGAGACTGCATACCTTATTATCTGGTTATCAAATATGCAATTTTCAAAGTGCTCTTTTACAAAGTTTTCTATTCTTTCCCAGAGGATATCAGATTCTGCAGCAGACATTCCGTAGTAACTTACGAGTTCCTGTTTTAGCATCCCTTCTGGGGATTTAGATATATTTGTTTTTTCAATGTACATCTTGTCTCCTAGGTTGTTTTTTAATAAATTTTATTATATTTATTTACAACCTAGTGACAAATGTCACGATTATAATTTATTATTAAATTATTTTGAAGTTAGATTCTCAAAAATTTGGGAAGTTTAAATAGAATTCAATTGGTCTACTAGCAGCATCAATTATGACCCATATATAAAATGCAATTGATGCAATACCAATTGTAACTATTGTAATGCTAAGTGCCAACCAGAATTTCCAATAGTCTTTTTCCCATGTATATATCCAAGCCCAGAAACCCAAAAAAATTGCTAAAAGAATAGCAACTGACTTATCTTTAGCTTGTACTTTTTTTATTAAAAGGTCATTTACTTGTATACCACATTTTGGACAAATAATCGCATCCTTGCTAATTATATTCCCACAATTTTTGCAATACATTTCATCAGGTCTTTTTAATAACTCAATATCTTCACTCAATGATGCCTCCTTTAAAATTTATAAAAAATAAATTACCTCTACTGATATTTTATTAAAAATTAAATTTTTAAATTATAAAAGTGTTATATTATCAATGTTAAAATTAAGTTAAATAAAAA
>CAYLWJ010000186.1:0-2441 GCA_964387355.1 uncultured Actinomycetota bacterium
GACCATATGGAACTGAATTTAAATAAAAATATCCACTTGAATAATTTAAATCAGTATAATTTGAATATGGATATTTTATCTGAACTTTTAAATAAGTATTTGTCATTGTATTTCCTTCTGAATCATAAACGTATACCTTAATTGAATTATTAGTTAAATTTGTTATTGGCTGATATATATACATCGTTAAGTCATCACTTGTTCCGTTTATTCCATCAGGCCCTTTACTTTTTATATATCCATTTGTATTATCATAAATATAATCATTTCTCCATCCATCTTTAAAATCACCAACATCTTTTAAATAAGGACCATTCCAATTAGGTATCCCAGGATTTGTTATTAAATTATTTAAATTTGTTGGTAAAGAGCCAGTATCAGAAAAATAATTATGTAAAGAAACTTTACCTTTCTCATTTATATCTAAATTACCTACAATTGCATAAACTATATTTTTCATTTCTTCCATAGTTATTTTATATCTTACATCATTTTTTATTCTATTTACAAGTGGAAAAATTATTGAAAAAACTATTCCACTTATTGAAATAACAAAAATCATTTCTAATAATGTAAATCCTCTCTTCATCTTACTTGTAAACGAAAACAATTAAACCTAGGGTCCGCACCCCCATCTCCATTTATTCCTACTAAACGTAAATAAACATCTGTTTTTGCACCAGGAGCAATTTTTACCCAATTAGAAATTTTTAGACCAGTTGTATTTATTGCTACGTTAGGTCCACTTACTTCATCTAAATAAAACCAATTTGTTCCATTTACTGAATATTGAACACGTATTTGTGCATTTGTTGCTCCAGCCTGCACAACATTTCCTACTAATCTTGCATAATTAAAATTTGACAAATTATAAGAAATTCTATAATAAGTATTTCCAAAAATTTCAGTGAGTGCAGCAGGCATATTTGTCCATTGTAAATAATAAGTTGTACTAGAACCAGCAGCAAAAAAAACAAGATCAAAGATATTTCCAGTTGGTAAAGCAGATGGAAATTTAACAAGTGTATATGAATAAGAATTAGGACCTTTTGGATAAACAGAAAGTTTTGAATATATTGGACTTGGAGTTAATTCAGTTGAACTAACTTCTATATCATAACTACCAATCCACATAGGACTTATCTCAAAATATCCACCAGAATTATAAGAAAGATTAGTCCATCCAGTTGGCAATCTAATCCTAACACTTACATTTCCTCTACCTACCTCATTTGTCAAAACAACATTATTTCTATCTCTAACATAAACTCTTATATTATTTTTTTCTAAAAATTCGATTGGGTCATAAATTTTTCTTGTGATATCTGCAGCATAACCACTACCACCTACTACACCATCTGACCCATAACTAATAATTGTTTTATTTACTCTATCATAAATAAAATAATTTCCCCATCCATCCTTTTTAAAATCATCAGGTGCTTCAGAAAATTCTCTCTGTATGTATGGTCCATTCCAACCAGATACTCCAGGATCTGTAATTAAATCATCAAGTGAATTAGGAAATCTATTTGTATCTCCTATATATCCAAAACTAACTCTACTACCTCCTTCAATTAAATTTTCATCTCCAATAAAACCTTTTACAATATTATCCATCTTTTTTATTGTTATATTAAATCTTGCTTTATCATATGAAATATTTGCAAGAAAAAAAGCAGTTGTTGTCATAATCCCAATTATTGAAAGAACAAGTAATATTTCAAGTAAAGTGAATCCTTTTTTCATTTCAATAAATAAACAATAATATCATCACTGGTTCCTAATATTCCATCTTTCCCTTTACTTATTATTTTTGCTTCATTTTTATCATATATGTAATTGTTTCCCCAAGCATCTTTATTATAATCATAATTTTGTATATAAGGACCATTCCATCCCTTTTCAGTAAATTTATCCCAGTCAGGAATAGTTGCTGGTTTTGTAACAAGGTCTGATAGATTATCAGGTAAACTTCCTACATCTCCTAAATAACCTTTTGATATATATTCCCCTTCTGATACAATAGATTGGTCACCAACAATTGCTTTTCTTAATTGTTCCATTTCAATTTTTGTTGCTCTTTCTTTTGCATAATCAATAATACCAAATGTTCTTATAAATAAGGCAGCAATAATAAGCGATAAAGTAGAGATGACAACAAGAATTTCAATTATTGTAAATCCTTTTTTCATAATTTAAAGATAGGCGTGGGAAAAAAAAATTAAATTTATGGTATCTGCTGATTATTAGTTTTACAATTACTCATCCAAATATCATCTGAATCACCACCAGATACCGTTCCTTTATCGGTAGAATTAACTGAAATATTTGATGTTCCATTTTTTCCAACACTATATATACAGTAATATTCTGGAGTTGCTCCACCATCAGTTTTATATCCATATTTCCCGGTTCCCCAAGGGTCATTTGGTATATAA
>CAYLWJ010000187.1:0-1654 GCA_964387355.1 uncultured Actinomycetota bacterium
TTTTAAAATACTTAAAATATGCATTTTTGAAAACAAAGTAGCAACTTAAATGTGCCATAATATTAACTACAATTAGTAGCACAATTAATGATAAAGTAAGTTAACACAATAGATAATAAAATAAATAAATACAATAATTAACACAAAAAATGACGACAAGAATCATAGACCTTGCAATCTTTTTTAAGGCAGATTTGATAATTTAATTAAAGGAAAGAATTTTGTCCAAAATTAAAACCTTCAACAAAATTTTCAATATTAATAAACTTAATAAGGCAGCTATTTATTTTAATTTCTTCATTAAGATTTAAATTTATAACGAATGCTGTACTGGGTTTATATGTATTTATAAAACTTCTCATAGATTGTGTAATTAAAGGTTTTTTAAAAAATTTTGATTTTGCTTCTATTGGAATTGGTTTTAACTCCTTTAATATTATAAAATCCATTTCAGCACCAGCCTTAGTTCTCCAAAAATTTATCTTATATCTACTTCCAAACTTTTCCTTTAAAATCAAATATATGAAATTTTCAAATACAAAACCTTTGTCTTCTCTTATGTCAAGTTTATTAAAATTATTAATCGTAAAATTTCTAAATCCTATGTCATTAAAATATACTTTAGGACTTTTTACAATTTCTTTTCTTATATTTTTAAAAAATGGTCTTATTCTATCTATTATGAAAGTCTGCTCAAGATAATAGAAATAATTATCTAAAGTATCCTTATGAATTGAGAGAGTGTTTGAAATCTCATTCATATTTATTAAACTTCCACATGAGGCTGAAAGTAAAGTTATAAGTCTTATAAAAGCATTTTCATTTTTTACTTCCAAAAATTGTTTAATGTCTTTCTCTATGTAGCTGGTAAAAATTTCTTTTAATCTTAAAAATCTTTTTTCGTTATCAGAAGAAAGAACAACTGAAGGATAGCTTCCATATTCAGTGTAAATTTCAAAAGCTTTTTTAAAAAGCCCTTTTTGATCTGATTTGCTTTCTATATAGTTTATTTCAGAACTAGCTGTATTATTTTTTTCCAAATGTAAAATAGAATCTTTTATTTCTGATATACTAAATGGCGTAATGTTAAAAATGACCTTTCTTCCGGTAAGTGCTTCAGAAACTTTTGATTTAAGTTCAAGTGCACTTGAACCTGAAACTATTAACTTTAGTGGAAGGTTTAAATCAAAAAGATATTTTAAGAAAAGACCTGAATTTTCCTGTCGCTGTACTTCATCAATGAAAACAATTTTCTTTTTTTTATTCTTTTTAAAAAGTTTGATGATATAGTCATCACTTAATATTTTTTTATCCTTGGGAAAGTCAAGGTTTAAGTAATGTATATCAATTTTTTCTTTAAATAATTGGTCAGATTGGGTGAGAATATAATTAATTAGTTGAAAAATAATGGTAGTTTTTCCAACCTGTCTTGCACCAAGTAATACTATAATTTCTTTTTCAGGCAGCCACTTAACTATATCAGTTAAAATGTTCCTGTTTATATTAATCTTGGGCAGAAAATCTTTTATATCTTTTATGTCTTTAATTTCCATTAATAGAACCTTAAAAATATTTCAAATTTAATTATTAAACTGAATTTTTAATTTTTAAATTATAAAGCATTAATTGCCTCACTATTTTAACATGTATAAAT
>CAYLWJ010000188.1:0-3680 GCA_964387355.1 uncultured Actinomycetota bacterium
ATACTGTTGAAAATCCAATTTTTGGTATAAGAATTACTGACCATAGAAACAACATTGTTTATGGGACAAATAATAGACTTAATCAGGTAAAATCAGATATTTATCATAAGGGTGACTATGTAATTGTAACATTTAGGCAAAAAATAAATCTTATAGGCGGCAAATATTATGTTTCGCCATCAGTTGGAAATAAAGACACAAAGACTTATTGCGACTGGGTTATAAATATGATGAGTATTAATGTGATTCATAGAAATATTGCAGAGGGTATTGCTGATTTAAATTCTGAAATTAATATAGAAAAGATAGTTATTTAAATATTTTGCGTATATGCTTTAAGAAGATATAAAAGTTTTGTTAATAACAAGAAATGGAATCATTAGATAAAAATTTTTTAAAAGAAATATTAAATTGCCCAATTTGTGAAGGCATTTCAAAAAAAATAGATGTAGTTAAAACAATAAATCCAAAATCACAAGACACTTTAGATTTAATGCAATGTCAGAATTGCGGTCATTGGTGGATATCACCTTTGCCTAGTCAAGATTATTTATTAAAGTTATATGAAGATGGCTCTGAATTTGTAGTTTCTAAGAACTATAAAGGTTCAGATGAAATTTCAGACGATAAATTAAAAAAATTTTTTAATAAATTAATTAAATTTGTAGAGCATAAAGATTTAAAAAAATTAAATTATCTAGAAATAGGTTGCGGTTCTGGTTATATATTAAATTATTTTAGAAAAAAAATTAATAAATGTATTGGTGTGGAACCGGGTAGCTGGAAACCAGATGGTAATGACATTGTTAATTCTATTGATGAAATACCAAATGATATGAAATTTGATATTTTTGTTATAAATAATGTTCTTGAACATTTAACAGATCCTTTAAGTTTATTAGAGAAATTAGGAAAGATTGCTAATAATAGTGCTGTTATTTATCTTACTTTTCCAAATAAAGATTGCTTAACTGCTAAATTTTTGCGTGGTAAATGGCCTATGGTTAGACCTATTGGTCATCTTCATTATTTTTCTAAAAAGTCAGTTAAGATTATGTTTGGAAAAAGTAACTGGAAAATAAAAAAAATATACAGCTACTGGGCTTCTAACTCTTTTATAGACTTAATTAAAAGTTTTAACTGGGATGTAAAAAATCCCCTAAAATTAATTTATAGGTTCTTGTTTAAATTTTTAATTCTCCAAGTAATTATGAGTAAAGACCAGTGGCATATAACAGGAATCAAATTGTAATTTTTTATTTAAAATAATTTTAAAATTTTAAAAGTTTCTATTATTAAGTTTTTGTCTATCAATGGATAATAGATATTTTTCAACTTGAGTTAAGCTTAGTGATATTGGAATTATTATTGAAGCTAAAATCATAACGGTTGTAGCTGATAAGAAATTTTCAAAAAAAGACATAACTAATAATGAAATTATGGTTCCTATTGAAGATAGAAAAACTTTTCTATCAAATTCTTCATTATTCTTAAAATAAGCATTAGTAATTTTTATTAAACAAAATATCCAAAAAAATGTTATTAATAAAAAGCCAATAATACCAGTCTCAGCTAAAAAGTGTAAATATGAATTATGGGCATTGCTTGAGTCAAATACAAAATTTTGACCTACATATAAAGAAAAAAGTCCATTAACGCCTTTTAATCTGTTTATGTTAAAAATTGCTTTATCAATATTAAAAATATCATTAAACCTCCCAAAGCCTATGCCAAATAAGGGACTTAATGAAAATAATAACAGGCATTTTTGCCATATAAATGATCTTATGACAATTGTTGCGCTGCTAAAATCAAAAATTTGCAATATTCTTTTATAAGTGCCTGTAAAAATTATCACTGGTGTTAAAACTACAATAAGTGATATTAAAGTAATAATAGTTTTTTTTAAAGATTTAAAATTTAAAAAAATTATTATTAAAGCAGCTACAATAAATCCAATATAGCTTGCTCTGCTTTTTGTTAAAAATAAAGCTACAATATTTAAAAATAATATAAACAAATATAAGAATCTAAATAAAAATTTTTTCGCATTTAGAAAAAAAACCAATATAAAGACACATGCCAATGCATAAGCTGAACCAGTAGCATTATGGGCAAAATTCAGCGCAGTATACATTAATCCGGTTTCAGGGTCTGTTTGTGTAAAAAGTTTCCAATTCTTAAAAGCAAAATCTATTAATCCAATAAAAGAAAATAATGAAAATATGAAAAATATTAATTTAAAGTAATAATTTGCCAATGTTTTATGATTTAAGGCTGATAATGCAAAAGGGAAGAAAAGTATATAGCAAAAAAAGAAATTTCCATCGTTTCTTAAAAAATGAAAGTTAAATAAATTTTTAAAATTTTGCCCTGATATAAAATAACTTAATATAAAATATGTAAAAACTATTATTAGTAAAAAAAGTATTTCATTTTGGCCATAAACTATAAATGGTTTTTTTATATAAAAAACAAAACCAATAATTATTGAAATAAACACAGAAGCTATTAACAAATATGGAAATTTATTTACCAGTACAAATCCTGCAGGCAAAACCATTAGAAAATATAATATATTATTTTTTATATTTTTCATTAATAAAATTAGTTATATTTTTTTTAAAAATTTCAGTGTCAAATCTTAATGCATTTTTCCTGATTATATTACTGTCAAATTCTTTTTCAATTTCTAAAAATTTATTAATTGCTGCAATAAAGCATTCAATGCTGTTTTCTTTAAAAAATAGCCCAGTTTGACCATTAATTATTGTTTCTAATGCTCCACCTTGAGCAAAAGCAATAACTGGTCTTCCACTTGCTTGTGCTTCAACAGGAGTTATTCCAAAATCTTCTTTGCCAGGAAAAATAAATGCTCTGCATTTGCTGTACATTTCCTGAAGCTTGTCTTCGCTAACTTTTCCTAAAAACTCTATGTTATTTCCTTTAACTAAATTTTCTAGATTTCTCCTATAAGGACCTGTCCCTATAATTTTTAATTTTAAATTTAATTTATTAAAAGATTTAATTACAAGGTCGATATTTTTATAAGGGTTTAGTCTTGAAACAATCAGGAAAAAATCTTCCGTATGCTTGGATATATAAAAATTTTTAGTATTTACTGGAGGATAAATTACAAAAGCTTCTTTATTATAACAGTTTTTTATTCTTTCTTTTATAAAGTTTGAAATAGCTATGTAATAGTCCACTCTTTCAATTGTTTTTGTATCCCATTTTTTTAAAAATTTAATTAAAATAGGCAAAATTTTGCTTGTTATTTTTCCAATATTTTCTTTTTCTATATAATTATCGTAGTCCCATACAAATCTCATTGGAGTATAGCAATAGCATATATGTGTAGCATCAGCGGCTTTAATTGCACCTTTTGCAAATGCACTGCTGCTGCTTAAAATTAAATTATATTTTTTTAAATTAAAACTTTCTATAGCCTTAGGGTAAAGAAGCAGATATTTTTTAAAATGATTTTTTAAAAATGGAAGTTTCTGCATAAAAGATGTTTTTATATTCATTTTTGAAAAGCTTCCAGGCAGATTATCTTTTACAAAAATTGATGTAAAGATAGGGGCAGAGGGAAAAATTTCGTTTAAAACTTCTACAACTCTTTCTGCTCCGCCATATTGGTTTAAAAAGTCATGTACTATTGCTATTTTCATATAAAA
>CAYLWJ010000189.1:0-18028 GCA_964387355.1 uncultured Actinomycetota bacterium
AAACATATTTATATTGATTCATGCAGAAAATACATTGAAGAACATCCATCTGAATATGAACCAGTAAAAAAAATTGCATTTGTTCAAAATCAAGTTAAAGAACTTGTAAAAAAATATATGGACATTTTTGGCAGCTCTTATATGGCTTAATAAACATTAATATAAGGATTTTGTTAGAAATGAATTTAACTAATATTTACTAATATTTACTAATATTAACTATGCAAAATTTTAAAACAAAATATGATGCAGATCTTCACTGTCATACAGTAAGGTCAGATGGTAATGATACACCAGAAGAGCTTATTGCTAAAGCTGCAAATTTAAATATGGCAGCAATTGCCATTGTTGACCATGACATTTCTCCATCTCAGCCATTAATTTTAAAAAAACTTGCAAAAAAATTAAAAATGGATTTAATTTTTGGTTATGAATTTTCCTGTGATACCTTTGTAGATGATGTTCATATTATTGGTTATGAACTTGATTGGAACAACCAACTTGTAAAACAAGAAGAAGAAAGAGCAAAACAGTCAAAATCCGATGCCTATAAAAAACTTTGCAGAATATTAGCTAAAAAAGGAATTTTTATTGACTTTGAGAGTGAAATTTTAACTTACAAAGACTTGTCAGGTAAGACTTGTCATAGAAATCCAGATGAAGTCCAAAAAAAGCATATATTTGAATTAATGGCTCAAAAAGGTTACTTCGATTCCTGGGAAAAAGCAAAGTTATTTATAAAATACAATCCAGAACTTAATATAAAAAGAGAGAAGATTAACCCTTTATTAGCTATTAATATTATTAAAGGTGCTGGCGGACTTGCTGTGCTTGCTCACCCTTTTTTAATTGACGAAAAAATTCAATCAAAAGATTTAAAATGTAAGAATAGGAAAACCTATATAGACAAACTAATAAAAGCAGGTCTAGATGGAATTGAATCATGTTATACTTATAATAAAACAAGCTATAAAGGTAATCTAACAAATAATCAAATTAAAGAAATAATCGAAACTGAATACAAAAATAAAGTAAAATTCTTCACTGGCGGGTCTGATTACCATAATGATGAAAAAAAAGGCGCTAAAAACCCAAGATTTATTGGAGAGGCAGGCATCAGCTATAAACAATTTAAAACAATCTTTTCAAATTACTTAATTTAACTTAATTTAACTTAAGTTAACTTTAAAATTTATTTTAATTAATCCTTTTCTAAACTAAATATTTTTTCTAAATTAAATATCATAAATTAAATAACTTGAGCGCATTTAACCCTAATATATTTTTTTTATTCTCTATAGAAATATTTGAATTTAAAATCTTTGACAAACTATACCTTATATCAACCCAGGGCATGTCAGTACCAAAAAGAAGCTTTTTAGAATCAGGCAGCTTTTTAACATAAGTCTCTATTAAATTTGGTTCAAAAATATCACCTGAAAAATCTACATAAATGTTTTTATTATTTTTAACAATATCTATGACTTTGTAAAGATAGCTTCCTCTTCCACCTGCATGAGCTAAAATTATTTTTACATTAGGATATTCTGCAGCAATATCTGTAAAAAAAAATGGGTCTGAAAACTTTTGGGCTTTGTTTGGAACATTTGGATTCCAGCTATGCGTCAAAATTATTAACTGATTTTCATTAGCATAATTCCAAAATTCTTTATATTTTTCATCAAATGGATAACAAGCATGCCAGGAGGGATGAATTTTAATTCCAACCACTCCCTCAAAATTTATATATTTTTTAATATGTTCAATAGACTTTTTTGGAAAATTTGGATTAAAAACAAGATAGGTATATAAAAATCCTTTATATTTATTTAAAACCTCTATTGTTTTTTCAAATCCAAATTCTACTGAAGAAAGTGCATAGTGATGTGAAAAAACTGCTTTTGAGACATTATATTTTTTTAAGCATTTAACAATATCATCGTCACTGCCTGAAGGAACATTTAAACTGCTTAGTTTGCCAAAATGCAGATGTGTATCTATTATAATATCAATTTTTTGCTGTTTAATTATGTCATTCAGCATTTTCAAGAAATACCTATCTTAGATAATATTGTTTTAAAATTTTGATTAGCAATCTTTTTAATTTGATGTAAAAATAAGTCAGCTTCTAAGATTCTATTAATTGTTATAAATGGCTCATAAAAAGGATAATAACTGTCAAAAATTAATCTGTTCTCACCACCCATTTTAACAATATCTTCTATCTGATTAAGCCCAAAAAGATTATGAATATTAAAATAAATGTTATTTGAATTCAAAAGCATTATAAAAATATAATTGTTATACATTAGTTCTTTAGAATTGCCTCCATCAATAATTATTGGTAATTCTTCAAATTTTTCTGCAATTTCTAGCAATTTTGTCCATTCAATTTGCTTATCATTTGTAATATCAATTTCATCCAAGCTAATTACTACAGGAAATTTATAATAAGCCAAAACTTTATAAATTTTTTTCAACATTGTTGCTTCAAAGGGATATTTATGTGTTCTTGGCATTAATCTTATTAACCTAAAGCCTTCTAGATATCTCTTTTTTACCCTGTTTTCAAAATCCTTTAAATCTACTATTCCTGAAATCATCTCATATTCTAAAAACATAGCACCCCATACATTTATTCCTTGCATTAATTTGCTATGTTTTAATTCCTTTAAAGTATTAGCAAGTATATCATTACCAATAAAAGGATTACAAAACAAGCCATAAAAATTTGTTAAAATTGTCGTTTTAATATTAAAAATACTAGCATGCTTTTTCAATATAGGCTCAACTTCATTATCTAAGATTGTAAATTTTTCCGATAGATTATTTTCACCAATCCAAAAACTAGTGTCAAAAAACTCAATATTAATATTATTAATATTTTGCTTCATAACGGTTTTATTACTTTTTAGTTTTATTATTTTTTAATATTTTTAAAAAATATTATCATTGATAGGTTGTTTCATCAATAGCTTCCAGCACAAGCTTTATTGGTGTATAAACATAACCATAAACAACATATATGCCAACAACCTCCATGTTTTTGTTTATTACAGGACTTCCGCTTTCTCCCCTTTTTGAACTTGAACCTAATTTTCTAAATACACTTAGACCCTTATCTAAACTTCCTAAAACATAATTTTCATTATCTTGACTTGCTTGCCCATTGTAAACTTTTAAACCAGCTTTAATATCATCACTATAAAATACTGCAAAATCATTTAGCCTCCAAAATTCAGACTTATAATTTATAAGCTCTGGATATATCCAATTTTCACTAAAATTTGCTTTAAATTTAAAAGTGCCCTCATTTGCGTAGTTATCACTAACACAATGTCCCGCAGTAATAATATAATACCTGCCTTCATATTCTATACTAAAAGCAGTAAAAGTATATCCAAAGCCTTCCTTGGCTGAAGAGCCTATATAAACATTTTGCAGAAGCCTGTTAATATTTGCAAGCAGGGCTTTGAGTTTTTTTGGTTCTTTTTCAAGTTCAGCAATTTTTTTTTCTAAATTTTCAATACTTTTTGATGAAAGTTCTTCTTTTAATTCTGATACTTGTTCTTTTAATTTAGAAATCTCTTCATCTTTTTCTAAGTTTTTTTTATTTAAAACTTCAATATCATTATTTTTTTTTAACAACTGTTCACTTAAGGTTGCATTTTCAATAATATTTTGCTGTAAAATTTCATTATTTTCCTTTAATTGTTCTTTTAAGTCAGCGTTCTCTTTGCTTAATAAATCATATTCTGACTTTTTCACAAAATATTTATCTGTTAATTTGCAGCAAGTAATGCTTATCAACATTGCAGCTGCAAAAAAAATTAATAACAAAAAACATAATAAATTTAAACTGTTTTGGGTTTTAATCTTTGGGTTGTTTTTTTGCATTTTACAATAAAAATTAATGTTTAGCTTTGCTTTCTATATTTTTTAGCTTTCTATATTTTTACTTGGACAGTTTAATTAGTTTAAATTTTTATTTTATTCTTTCCTGCTTTTTTTGCTTTATATAGCAGCTCATCAGCTCTTGCAACAATTGTTGAAACATTATCATTTGGTTGTTTTTCACAAAGACCTGCACTAATTGTAACTTTTATATTTTCATTTTGCCATTTTAAGTTTTCAATTTTTTCTCTAACTCTTTCCATGCTTTTAAAAGCATCATCTAGCCTTGCATGCTTAAAAATAATTAAAAACTCTTCGCCCCCATATCTTCCAACTGAATCTGTTTTTCTCAAATTGCCTTCAATTACACTTGCAACTTTAATTAAAACCTCATCTCCAAAAGGATGTCCAAATTCATCATTAATTTTTTTAAAATTATCTATATCAATCATAGCTATAGAGAAAACCTGGTTATACCTATTTGACTCCTCAAAAACTTTTGCAAGCAAATCAGTAATTGCTCTGTGGTTTAAAAGTCCTGTTAGACCATCAGTAACTGCAAGTTTTTGTAAAATTGCATTTGCCTCTCTTAATAAATCCTTGCTAATTTTTAATTCTACATGTGTTTTAACCCTTGCCTTTAACTCAAAGATATTAAAAGGTTTTAATATATAATCAACTGCCCCTACCTGAAACCCCTTTATTATATCTTCCATTTCATTTTTAGCTGTTAAAAAAATTATTGGAATTTCTCTTGTTTTTTCTAACTGCTTTAATTTTTTGCAAGTTTCAAACCCATCAAGTTCAGGCATCATTACATCAAGTAAAATCAAATCAGGTTGGTTTTCCATTGCCAAAGCAATTGCCTGTAAACCGTTTGTTGCAATACAAATCTTATAATTTTCTTCTCTTAATACATTGCCTAGCAGCTGTAAGTTTTTTAATGTATCATCAACAATTAAAATAAGAGATTGTTTTGAAATCAAGATTTTATCTTCCATTTAAATTTCCTCGTTTAAATTTTTTAATTTTTATATTATTCATTTACAATCTATTGACAAATGTCACTATTATTTATTTTTATATTTTGCTTATTTATTTTTTATTTATCACAAGTTAGATTTCAAGTTAGATTTTAAATTAACAATATAATTTGCAAGTTGTTCAATAGAGTGTAAGACATTATTTATATCAAATTCCATGCAATATTTTAGTATTGCCTCAGATAAGTTAACCATTTTCTCATCATTATAGTTAATTCCAAGTGCTTTAACTCTTTTTGCAAAATCCTCAATATCATTAATTATTAATTCTTTTTTTACTTTGTCTATTAAAGGCAAAATACTTTCTGTTATTTCTTTTATTAATTCTTCTGTTATTTCTTTTATTAATTCTTTTGATATTACTTTATGTTCAGATTTTAGAGCAGCTTTTTTACTATCTATACCTAACTTTTCTTTTCTTTTTTCTTTTTCAGTTTTTTTTGCTACTTTTTTTGAGCCTAAAATTTCGCCTTCAACCTTTTCTTTTTTATCAGCTTCAAAATCAATGTTCTCTTGCTCTTCTTCATAATCAAGATGTTTTTTTAATTCCTTAATAAGTTCAAAACGTCTTACAGGTTTTCTTATATAACCATCACAGTTTATTTTTTTAATTTCACTTTCATCAGATTTCATTGCAGAAGCTGTTAAAACTATAACTGGTATGTTTTTAATGTCAGGATCGTCTTTTATTTTTTTTATTGCTTCGTAACCATCCATAATAGGCATTCTCAAATCCATTAATATTACATCCGGCTTATTTCTTTTTGCAATGTTTAAGGCTTCAAGACCATTGCTAGCTTCAAATACTCTTAAGTTGTATACTGTGAGAAT
Source organism: uncultured Actinomycetota bacterium (assembly GCA_964387355.1). Taxonomy (GTDB): domain Bacteria; phylum Actinomycetota; class Humimicrobiia; order Humimicrobiales; family Humimicrobiaceae; genus Calidifonticultor. Next base: position 5,769 of record CAYLWJ010000189.1, read on the forward strand.
CTTGTTTAATAATAATCTATTTGATTCAATATCATCAGTTACTAAAACCTTTTGTCCTTTAAACTTTATTACAAGCTCCTTTGTTTCTTCCTTTAAAGGCGCCATATCTATTGAAGCAACAGAAACATTTCTTAAAATTACATTAAAAGTACTTCCTTTCCCCACAGTACTTTCTACCTCAATTTCACCATTCATTAAATTTACTAATTTTTTTGTTATTGCAAGCCCAAGGCCAGTTCCTCCATACTTTTTGACATCTAAGTTTTTACTTTGCTGAAAATAATTAAAAATTTCACTTTTATCTTCTTCAGAAATTCCAATTCCTGTATCTTTAACTGAAAATATTAAATCAATCTTGCTTCTATCAGGATAATATATTCCCTTAACTTTTAACTCTATATATCCTTTTGATGTAAATTTAATGGCGTTACCAACCAAATTAAATAGAATTTGTCTTAACCTGACTTCATCAATTAATATAGCCTTTGGCAACTTTTCATCAATTTCTGTTAGAAGCTTTAATCCTTTTGAATTTATTTTTTCAGAAAAAATCCTTGAAATATCTAAAAATAATTCTTGAGGATTTACTGGTCTGTATTGAAGTGTTAATTTACCAGCTTCAATTTTTGATATATCAAGTATATCATTAATTAAATCAAGTAAAGTTTTACCGCTTGATAAAATAATATCAATGTATTTTTGATATTGCGGCTCTTTTAATTGATCCTTTAATATTTCTGCAAAACCCAAAATTGCATTCATTGGAGTTCTTATTTCATGGCTCATGTTAGCAAGAAATTCACTTTTTAAAAGATCTGCCTGCATTGCTTTTTTTGCAAGTTCTTCTGCTTTATTTTTTTCTTCCAAAAGCTGAAATTCAATCTTTTTTTTGTCAGTTATATCTTTGGATATGCCAAATGTCCCTACAATCTTTCCTTCACTGTTATAAAAAGGTACCTTTGTTGTAAGAACCCATCTATCTTCTCTTCCTTCAAATGTTTCTTTCTCTTCTTTGTTTATAATCGGTTTACCTGTTCTTATGATTTCCTGTTCATCTTGAAAAGCCTGAGACGCATGCTCACTTGAAAAGAAATCAAAGTCAGTTTTGCCAATAATATCTTCTTCGCTTTTAACATTAAACCTATTAACTAGCTGCTTACTAACTCTAATAAATCTGCTTTCTAAATCCTTAAAGTATATACTGTCGGGTATATTTTCCAGTAAAGCGTTTAATAATTCTTTATCACTAATCTTCATTCTTATCGTTTCCCTTACTTTTTAGATTAATTAAAAAAGCTTTATTAGCCTAAAATATATTTATTTTCTGCTTGCAGGTTAGTGTTAAACTGTAAACACCAAGCTTAGGTTGTAAAATTTATAAATAAAATAATAATTATAATTATAAATAATAATTATAATTAAAATTACAAAATTTTTTACTTTTTTTATAATATTAAAAAAATAAAAAATATTAAAGAAAATAAAAAATGTCTAAAATTATGTTTATTTTATCAAGAATAAAATTAAGAATAATAAAAATTATATTTCAAATATGCAAAAAATCTCAGATATTTTTATTGAGGAATTTAAATAAAAACTATTTTAATAAAATTTTTTATTAATAAATTACAATAATTAATTCATTTATTAAGATTAAGATATATAATAGTTAATTATTGTATAAATAAAAAATGCTGAATATAAATTCATTATAAATTTTCTTATTAAATACATTATTTTAATTGAAAGGAGTAAATAAGCATGTTTGAAAAGAAAGCATTAGACACAAGTTCATCAAAAGCACTTACTGTTATTGCAGAAGGTGTAACTATTGATGGTAAAATATTTTCTAATGGCTCTACAAGAATAGATGGAAAAGTAACAGGTGAAATAGTATCTGAAAAGGATTTTGTAATTGGAAAAGAAGGAGTAGTTGAAGCAAAAGTAAACACAACAAACGCTGTTATTGCAGGTAAATTTAAAGGCGAAATGATAGCGCAAGGCGAAGTTGAAATAACTTCAACTGGTAAATTTGAGGGAAAACTGATTCAAAAGACAGCTCTTCTTAGTATATCCAAGGGAGGAATTTTTAAAGGAGAAAGTATAATTACGGAAGATGAAGAAATATTTAAGACTCTAACAATTCCTGATTTAGAGAAGCCATATAACATTAAACCAAGTATAGAAAAAATTAACATATAATAAAACTAAATAGCTAATTCAAATATTTTACTATAATAAAAGTTTTATAACTTCAGAGACCTTTGGCCAAAAATTTATTTAATTTATTGAAGTAATCTAAAAAAATTTAATTAAAAAACATGAAAATAATTAAATACATTAAGTTATGACTTATTAGGTTCAACATGAATAGAGACATCACTAATTTTATTAGAAAGATTTTTTATTCTTTTTTCCATTAAAGATACTATTGAATGCGCCTCTTCTATATTAATATTTTTATCAAGTCTGCAATGAAAAGATATATTATAATTGCCCCCACGTTCAAGAACAGTAAATTTATGGCATGTGTCACGTGAAACATAATCAGAGATACTCTTTTTTATTTTATTTATAAAATCTTCTGAAACAGAAGTAATATCATCCCAACTCTCGTGGTTTTCGTGAGATTTTGCGTCTTCGATATGTATATAAACATTTCTAATCTTCTTATTTTTTTCCTTAATTAAATCCTCAATCTTGCTTGTAAGCTCATCTGATTCTGAAAGACTAATTGTTTTATTCATTTCAACATGAATAGATAAATCAAATTCATCATTAACTTTATAAATAAATATATTATGTAAATCCTTAACACCTGGTTCATTTAATATTATTTCCTTAACTATGCAATCAATATTATCTTCTGCTAACAAGGGCTTTGCTTCTAGAACTATTTCTGAATTCGGTATTTCGCATAAAATCTTTTTTTTAATATTTTCTTTTATATTTTCTAACTGGCTTAAATAAATATTATCATTTACACTAAAAACAATATTTATAAATTTAATATCACCTACTTCATGAACTTTAATCTTATTAATTGTTTTAATTTCAGGAAAGCTTCCAATAATATTATTTATTTTATTTGTGATTTCTTTAGGTATATAATCAAGCAAATTTCTAATTACTTTTATAAAAAGTCTAAAGCTAAAGGCAAGTATAATTATAGATACTATTATTGATGCTATAGGATCTGCAATAAAAAAACCTACTTTTGCGAAAAATAATCCAGAAATTACAATTAATGAGCTTATAATATCACTTAAATAATTTATAAATTCAGCTTTAAAAGCAAAAGAGTTATATTTTTTAGCAACTTTTCCAATAAAATAGACACGAACAATATTTATAACTATTGAAACCCCAAGAACAATAAATATATATATATTTAGTTGTAAAGAAAAATTTCTTAAAAATATCCTAAAGATAGATTTATAAATAATAAAAAAACATAAAAAGGCAATAATTATAATTTCAAAAAGAGCAGATAAGTTCTCATACTTTCCATGTCCATATGTGTGGTCCTGATCAGCTGGTTTTGTTGCTGCTCTAACTGCAAAAAATGTTATAGCAACAGTTATAATATCAAGTCCATTATTTAAAGCTTCTGAAAAAACCCCTATACTATTAGAATAATACGCTATCAATATTTTAATTAATACAAGAAGAACAGAAACTGCTAAGGAAAAGGTTGAAACTATTCTTTTTAATTTTGCTTCATTACTTTTAACTTCCATATTAAAGTTTTTTATATTAAATAAAAAATTCCTGAAATACAATATTTCCTAAAGCTAATATTATTGCTGATTATTGCTTGTTATTGCTGGAAAATATAAAGGTCTTTTAAATTCAAACCTTTCACTTTATAAATTAACTTTTGTTCAACTTTTGGCGAGTCAAACCCATCCCATTTATACTTAAATCCATCATAATAATAACTGCTCCAATCCATTGTTTGGCTTTCATATAAAAAACTTGTCCCTTTTTCAGTTGCAAGATTTAAAAAATAATCAGGCTTCATAAATCCTTCTTCCTGTGTAATATCTATAGGAATCCAGCCATAACCTGGAAGCTTAAGCTCAACCCATGCATGCCCAATATCAAGTTCTTTATTTTTTTCGGAGAGCATTAAACTAACAGGTATGCCCCCTACTACTCTTGCAGGTATTCCTGCTATTCTAAGCAGAGTAACATAAAGTATTGCATAATCAGCACAAACTCCCTTGCCTGCTTTTAAAATTTCAGAAGCACTCATAAATTCATAATTTTTATTAGCTGCACGAGGGAAATCATAATATAGTTTTTCAGTAACAAAATTGTATAATTTTTTTGCTTTTAAAATTGGATTTGCTTCATTTCCAACAACTTTTTTAACTGCGTCAATTAAAATTTCACTGTCTATATCAATAAAAAGGTCTTCCCCTGTATATTTCTTTAAATCTTCATCACTAGGTTCATATTCCAGTTCATTGACTTTTAATTCTTCTAACTTTTTAAAAGAATATTCAGGCATAGTTACATTTAAAGTTATACTCGTTTTAAAGCTTTGCTTTTTTAAAACTTTTAAATCCTTATTAAAAACAATATGAGTAAGCATATTTAAGCTATTATCAAAAACCTGATCTACGGAATAAACTTCAGAATTTATTTTTAAATCATTTATCACTTGAAAGGGGCTATATGTTAGAGGTGTTCTTATGTAACACTCCAAATTTTGTAAATCAATATTGCTTTGATTTTCAATTATACATTCAATCTCTACATCAAAATTATGATTTTTTAGAGCGTTAATAACATTTTCAAATGGAATAATATAAACATCTGCAGTTTTTTCATCTATTAGCTTCCCATCAAAAACTTCTAAACTAACCTTATAGTTACCTGGCTGCAAAAAAACACAGCACAGCACATCTTCTTTTTCTGAAACAACAGTAAAATCTGAAATTTTAGTTATATTATTATTACTACTATTTTGATTCTTATTTTGATAATCCTTTAGACCTTCAATACTATCTTCAATACTATCTACGCTATCTATGCTATCTATGACTTTTTTCCCATTTATCTTCCAAGTGTATTTTAAGTTTTCACCCTCTGGGTCATAGGAATGAACTGCAGAAAAAAAAACTGGGTTGCCAGTATAAAAAGCTTTTAAATCCTTATAAGCTATGTCCCCTAAAACTTCAATTTGCGCTATCGGTTTTTTATTTTCAGTAATCTTGTCCTTATCGCCCTCTACCGTTAACCCTTCGCCAGGAATTCTTTTCTGGAGAGAAATAATTATTAAACCTTCAAAACCATCTGCAATATAACCATAGTCACCACTTATTGCTATGTCATAAGAATTGCCAGCTGTACTTAAGAATGCTGCAGCAGTTGGATTTTTTGGGTCACTTACGTTTACTACACTTACTCCACCTTCATTATTAGAAACAAATAAAAAATTGTCTTTTATATCAAGTTCCCACGCTCCACCTGGCAAACTACAATTACCGATAGGAAGTGGATTTTGCGGTTCTTTTACATCAATAACTTGGAGCATACTCTCTTTATAATCATCAATTTCATCATCATAGATACTGCTGGATAAATAAACATAATTTCCATTTGCTAAAACAGACCATGAGTTTGCAAAAACTTCACAACTTCCAATTATAAAAGGCTTAGTTTTATCTTTTATATTAACAACAAAAAGCTTACTTTTACCAGTGTATTGCTTTTTATTAAAATCATAATAAGTGTTATTAATATATGCATAATCTCCCTGAACATCTAATCCATTTGGCTGTCCTTCTATATCACATTTGCCAACTAGCTTAGGGTTTTTTTTATCTTTTATATCAATTATCTCAAGGCTGCTTTTTGTAGAATTTGTAAAATAATTAGTAGTATTAAGATATGCAAAATCACCATCAATTACCAAACCCTGTACTGATTTTTCTTGTTTATTTCCAGAAACATAATCCCCAATAATTACTGGATTTTTTTTATCAGTAATATCTACAATCTTAAAACCGCAAACACTATATATTTTAACAGTTGAACCTGCTAAAGAGTCATCATCAACTAAACCTTGTTGTTCATCTTTGCTTTCGTCTTCACCTTCACTCTTTTTTGGAAGTATCCAATTAGTATAAGAAATATAAGCATATTTACCCTGAATCATTACAATATTTGCAGAATCTATACCATTGCACTTGCCAACAATTTTTGGGTTTTCTTTATCCTTTACATCTATAACAAATAAAGTTCCTAAATCATTAGTTAAATAAGCATACCCGCCTAAAACTTTAACATCTATAGCCTGGCCAGCTATTTTTAACTTAGAAACAACTGCAGGTTCAGGAGTTGTTAACGGATTTTCCTCTTCTAAAGTTGTCTCTGACGTTTCCTGGTCAATTTCTTTATCTTCTTTATTTTCCTGAGCGTTTTTTTGCTGTATATTACTTAAGTCGCTAATTTTTATACCAATATCATAACAGCATGAGCTTTGAAAAAACAAAAAAATAACTGATAAAGTAATTAAAATAGATAATATTAATCCTTTCTTACCTCTTGCTCTGTTTTTTATTCTGCTTATCTTTAGCATATTTATTTTATTTTCTACCTTATTTTCTTTATTATTCCTTTTTGCATTTTTTAAAAACATTTTTTTCTCTTTGAAAAATAAAATTCATGCTAACCTGCATCCGCAATATGGACAATAATTAAAATCCTCACTAATTTTTTTACCACAATCAAGACAAGTGTCTCTTTTTACTTCTTTTGGTAATTCATCCTGATTAAAAACTACTATTCTTTCTTTTCCTATTTCACTTTCCTTAAGATCAAAAGTTTTAATAATCAAATTTAAAGCATAGGCTTTTTCTTTAGTAAAATTCCCTTCTTCTTTAAATTTATCATGTATTCTTATATACATATCAATAATATCTTCTTTTTCAAATTTATTTAAAACTTCTATTTCATTTGGCATAAGCTCTTTATAAATCAAAATATTATCTTCAATTTCTTCAAATTTTTTATCAAGCATTTCATCACATTTTGAGCAATAAATTGAATCAGTTTCTTCTTTAATTTCTTTTCCACATTCAGCACAAATTTTTGACATTTTACCTCCAATTTTTTCAAATTAATAAAATTAATTTAAAAGAAATTCCAAACAGTTTTTAAGCGATTTTAAATAATAAAATAAAACTACTTATAAAACTACTAACACTGTTCAACAATTTTTAACAGGTGATGATATATATCAATCATTGCCTCTGTATCGAGTTTACAATAATTGTGCAAATTTTCCCTAAGTTTTTCTATTTCTTTTTCCTCATCCTTTTCTTGATCTGCTGTAAAATTAATATTGTTTAAGTTTTTTATTCTTTCAAAAAAATTATATTCTTTCAAAAAATTTTTCCATAAAAAAGACTTTTCCAAAAAACTTATACTTGCAATATCACCATTTGCAATTTCTAAGTTTTCATAACTTTTATCAGTTAATGCTGGAAGCACTTTTTTAACCGATGCACTTCCATTTTGCAGCTTATTATAATAATAAAAATTTCTAAAAGGCTCATACAAATCAACAATATTTGAAATTATACTATAAATCCAATCAGCACTATAAGGATCATATTCTGCAAGATCTTTTAAAATTGCTTTTTCAAATGACTCGTTATAAACAATAATACTTCCTTTTTCTTTTTCAAAATTAAGTTTTTCTTTTAAATTTTTTAAAAGCTCTTTTCTTGGATCGCTATTGCCCGAAGCAATAAAAGAATAATGCTGCGGATCATTGCTGTTATATCTTAAAATATGAAGAGAAAATTGAAAAGGAATATTTTGATAAGGTTTAGTGTTTTCTATTAATGGTATAGGCGAAGAAAAAGTTTCAAAATCTAAAAAATAAATAGGATATTTTATCTTGCTAATAAACTGTCTTATTAGCTGCTTATCTATGTAAGGTTGTGATTTTTTAACACATTCTATTTGAATTTTTTGCTTATTATTAATTCCTTGAAAATCTAAAGGAATTTCATCTATGAATCTAATATTGCATTCCATTAATTTTGAAATAATCTTTTTATTTATTGAATATAGGAAAAAAATACTGTCTTTTCTAACTTCTGCCCAGCATTTTTCCTTTAAAGGACAGTTAAAAGGACTATCACAGAATTTGCCAACTTTTTCTTCAGGTTCTTTATCGCTATCTTTAAAAATAAAATTTTCATTATTTGCAATTATTAACATATTTTTTAAATCATTTTTTATATGCGGATAAATTTTTTCAACTTCTTCTGTAAGCTCAGTTATAGTAAATAACTGCTTTACATCTAATTTATCTTGTCTAATATACTGGTTGTTTATATACATTAAATAGCAGCTGTTTATTTTTACCCCTGCTTTTTCATAACAATATTTTTGAAAAGCTAAATCTAAAAGATTAACTTCTTTAATGCTTGTTGAGCTTTTAACCTCTATTATGTCCCATTGGTCTTTTTTATTTGAAGGTGCAAGTATATCAGCTCTTGAATATATATCATAGTATTCATTGTTATACAAAATTCCTGCTTCAAACAATGGTTTTTTTTCAAGCATTAAAGATTTTGTTCGGGCTAAATTTTGTGTAAAATCATTGTAATAACCAACCTCAATACCATCCGGATAACACATTTTTGCAAGCTCCCCAACAATATGCCCTAAGGTAAAATTAAATTGTGCTCTTTTATCATGCTCAGGTATGCTTTCTCTATCATTGATATAATACCAAAAATATTTAGGGCACTGCTTAAAAATAAGATATGATGATTTTGAAAATGTTTTTCTTGAAGAGTTCATTATTTATTTGTCCATCCACTAAATATTTATCCATCCACTTAATTTTTCCATTCTGACTTAAAGGAATTATACAAATTTTTAAAATTTATACCTAAAATCTCCATATTTTGAGGTAAAGCTGTATATTTTTCTTCTAACTTTCTCATCGCTTCATCTAAACTCTCATTATTTATACCGTTTTTTTTACAAAGAAAAGCTTCGATATAAGCAGAGATATCATCTGCAGCTTTTACAAGCTTTCCACTTCTAAGCTGAATATCTTCAAACTCATTTTCTGTAAACATTTTAAAATCTTTTTGCCAGTCTTTTGGCAAAAGATTATAAATTCTTTTTTCCATTTCTTTTTTTTCATATTCTTTAATTAAATCTTCTAAACCTTCTACTGATTTTTTAACTGGATTAATTATATCCCTCGTTAACACTTCAGGTAAATCATGAAAAAGTCCAGTAAAAAAATTGTTTTTAATTTGTTCTTTATCTAAACCTGCAATATATGAAAATAAATATGAAAAAATTGCGACAATTAACATATGTCCAAGAACAGAAGTTTTTGGCACTCTATAAATATGGCTCCACCTAATTTGAAATCTTAACTGGCCGCAAATATTAATAAATGAAGTCAATTTTTCCGAACCAAGAAGCTTTTTCATTGCTGGCAATTTTTTATACTTTTGCTGCTGAACTTCTATACTTTTATTTATTTCCTCAACTTGGTATCCATTAGGGTTAAACTTGGAAATTAAATCAAATTCCCATTTTGTTATGTAAAAATGAGCAGCTCTAATAATTTGTTTATTAATATCTAAATTATCATTATTGTCTTCGCTTGTTATATATTCATTAAAATTGCTGCAGAAATTTTCCCCTAAACAGCTAATAAATGGGTATATACGTTCATATACCCATTGATTTAACTTTTTATATTTTTGTCTGTCTTTTTTTATCTCATAAAAAAGCGGGGGTTTTAAATCAGTTAAAACTATTCTTTGCAAATATTCAAACAAGCCATACTCAATTATTTTTATCCAGTCAATTTTATAAAGAGAACAATTTATTTTATTATTTGTATTATTATTATTAATATTAATAATACAATTTTTATTTTTATTAGGGGTATTATTATAATTATCAGCTTTACTAATATTTTTATTATAATATAAATCTTTATTGTAATATAAGCTTTCTTGATACTTTCCAAGAACATAAGCAGCAATCATTTTATGTGCCTGCTTATCAAGCTCAGTAATTTCAAATGCTCTAATCTGGTCATTCCATCTCTGCATATTTGCAGCTTCATAAATTTTTAATAAAAGCCCATTTTTTATCATTATTTTAGTTTTTATTTTAATTTTATTATTTTTTATTATTTTTGGTCAAAAAATTAATTTTATTTTATTTAATTTATTTTTTTATTATAAAATCTTAGATGCTAAACTTATTTTAAAAGAAATCTAAAAACAATAAAAAACTTATAATAATTATATACACATACTTTATTTAAAATATGCCGTATTTACTATATTTTAAATATATTTACTATATTTTAAATAAAAATTTAAAAATAACAAACCTTCTACTTAACAACGCCAGAAAGCTAATTTACTTTATATTCTTTTTGATATTTTTTTGATATTCACTTTTATTCTTTTTTCATTTTTGTTTTAATTTTCTCTTTTATTTTTCACTGTTTTATTTATTTTTACTGCTTTTTTATTTTATTTTATTTGTATTTTTATTTGTATTTTACTCTACTAAATAATAAAATAAATTTTATAATTTTAGCCTTAACTAATATTTGATTATATATCTTGAAATTATCTGAGAAAATATTTTTAAGCAAGTATTTAGCAAGCAGATATAGAAAAAGAGATTTTTAGTAAGCAGATATTTTAAAGTTTAGCATCACAGAAAGTATTATATGAAAGCCAGAAGTTTTTTTAATAAAGTTACATCAGCAATAGTAACAAAAGAAATTTTTGAAGATAAAAAATCATTAAAGCTTTTATATAAATATTTTTTAATAGGATTTCTTATAAGAATAATTTTTATGCCTTTTGTTTTTCAGCGTGATTTGCTTTCTACATACCAAAGAGCAGCAACTGCAATTCATCTTAGTGATTTGTTTTATGGCTTTTTTCAGCTGCTTACCAATTTAATTCATATAATTTATCTTTTTTTTCTAAAATTAATTTCACCTTCAGTAAACTCTATTTTCCCTGTTTTAATAGAACAGGATACGTGGGTATCATGGCTTGCTTTTAATAAAAACAACTTCGTATTTACAATACTTTCACTTTTTAAAATACCTTACCTCTTATTTGATATTGCAAGCATGTTTTTAATTTTAAGGCTAGCATTCGATAACTATCCTGAAAAAAAACTTAAGGTTTTTAAATACTGGGTATTTAACCCTTTAATAATTTTTGTAGTGTATATCTTTGCACGCCACGATATCATTGCTATATTTGTAACAATTGCAGCTCTTTTACTAGCAAAAAAACAACACAAGTATTGGGCTATTACTGTCCTTGCAATAGCTGTAATATTAAGATTTTTTCCAATTTTACTCTTGCCGTTATTTATATTTTACCTAGCAAGAACAAAAAAAGACTATATTATACTTTCATCAATAGGTATTTCTGGACTGATTGCAATTGAACTAATTACAAATATTAAACTAGGAAGAAGTCTTATATTTTCTTTATTAAATACTGAACATTTTGACTTTCTTTTATCTCCAAAACTTGATTTAGTTCAAGGCTCTCACAGCAGTATTTTCGTTTTTTTAGCATTCTATACTTTTATAGTTTTTAGCTTTTTAAATATTAAAAATAAAAGTTTTGATCTGCTTTTAAATTATGGCGCAATAATTTACTTAGCTTATGTAGGCATTTGTTATTTTCATCCACAATACGCTTTATGGATGATTCCTTTTCTTACAATTTCTTTTATCAGAAAAAGACAGCTTTTATACTTTAATTTACTTCAGTTCGGGTTAATTTTAATGCTACTTATTTATTGGGGTGATTTAGTTACAAAATTTTTATTTGCACCTTTAGACCATAAATATTTTGTTTATTTAACTGGAATTATTCCAATTATTGAAAGATTTTATGATTCTGCAAAATTTGTAAACATTTTTAGAAGTATTTTTACAGGCATTTCCTTTTGGATGATTTATTTAATTTATAAAGATAATAAAAGTTTAATCAATGATTTAGCTAATGATAAATTAAATAATTAAGAAATTAAATTAAATTAACTTAAATTAAATAATTTAGGTATAAAAGTAATAAGTAATAAAATTAAATACTTTTAGTAATTAATTACTTTTAGTAAGAGATTTAAGGAATAAATTTAAATTATAAAAAAATAAAAACCTTACTTTAATGGGTATAATGGGTATATTAAAATGAGCATATTTAAAT
>CAYLWJ010000190.1:0-7369 GCA_964387355.1 uncultured Actinomycetota bacterium
TAAAATAGGCATTTGCTCAATAAACCTAACACTAATTGGAAAAGACTTAACTAAATTTATAAAATTTATTATATCATTTCTGTTTAAAAAAGAAGTTACAACAGTATTTATTTTAATTTCATTAAATCCTAAATTTATTGCAGAAAATAAATTATTTAAAACAATTTTTAAATTTCCTCCACCAGTAATAATACTATAATTTTTTTCATCTAAACTATCTATACTAATATTTAATCTCTCAACTCCTGCACTTTTTAATTCTCTTAAATATTTTCCAAGAAACAAACCATTTGTGGTAATAGAAACATCTTCAATTTTATTAATACTTTTTATTTTCTTAATTAAATAAATTATATTATCCCTAATTAAAGGTTCACCACCTGTAATTTTGACTTTCTTTATTCCTAGTTCGGTTAGTATTTTTACAGATAGTATTATCTCCTCAAATGATAAAACTTCTGAGCGCTTAAGGTAAGTTAAATTATCTATGTTGTAAGGATTGCAATAAAAACATCTTAAGTTACACCTATCAGTTACAGACAGCCTTAAATAATCAATATTTCTGCCAAAATTATCTATTAAATTTAAATAGTTTCGCTTTTCATTAGGTTTCATTTATTATTTAAAAGTTATGGTAAAACTCCTCATAATTATTTTAAAAAAATATGGACTGAGCTTGCTTTAACTGATGCACCTAAAATTTTACCTTCAATTAAATTCATTCTTTCAGCAGAATTATTGGTGATAAAAGAAATAATCCTAAAACCGCAATCCAATTCTATTTTTTTTAAAAATCCAAAATTTTCAATTAAACTTATCTTTCCTATAAAAAAATTTAAGGCAGATATTCCATACAAATTCTTTAAGTCATTAAGATTATTGAAGTTATTAAAGTCATTTAAGTAACTAAAGTTACCAAGATTGTTCAAGTTATTTAAATTATTAAATTTATTTAAATTATTTAAATTAGTTTCCTTTTTCTTTAAGCACCTTTGTTCATATAACATACTTTGTCCATATAATATACTATCTGATAAATTAAATAATGTAACATCCTCAGGTCTAATAGTTACAATTACCTCATCACCAACAGAAAAATTAAAATCTGAACTATATTGAACATAGATGATATTTTCTTTTATATTTTCTATTTCTCCCTCATAATTGTCAAAATCATCTGTACTAATAATACGCCTGCTTTTTTTATTATCAGAACCATTTACCACAACCTTGCACACATATTTTTCAATATCAACAATCTTCCCCTCGTAAATATTCTCAATACCTAAAAATCTTGCAACAAATTCATCTTTAGGTTTAGAAAATACTTCATCTTTTTTTCCACTCTGCACAACTCTACCACTGTTCATCACAGCAATTTCATCGGCAATTATTAAAGCTTCGTTTCTGTCATGGGTGATATAAAGTGTAGACCTTTTTATATTTTTTAATATCTCAAATAAAACTTTTTTTAGGTTTTCTTTGGAAAACTGATCAATGTTTGCAAGTGGCTCATCAAGAAGCAACAGCTCTGGTTCTAAAATTAATGCCCTTGCTAGAGCAACCCTTTGCTGTTGTCCACCTGAGAGAAATTTAGGATTTTTATTAAGCAAGCTAGCTAAATCTAATTTTTCAACAAGATAGTCGAATAAATATTTTTTTTCTTTAAAGCTTTTTTTCCTTAAATTAATGCCAAGCATAATATTGTTATAAACTGATGTACTAAAAAGCAGCGGCTGCTGAAAAACAACAGCCATTTTTTTTCTAATGCTGACCTTATCAACATCATCTCTTAAAATATCTATCCCATTAAAAAAAATACTCCCATTTTCAGGCTTTTCAAGTAAATTTATTAATTTAATTAAAGTAGATTTACCTGAACCATTAGGCCCTATTACTGCAACAATTGTATTTTTTTTAATATCAAATGAATCTATATTAATAATAAACCCATCTTGATAGCTTTTTTTTAAGTTCCTTATCTTTAATATCATTTCATCTAATATCATTTCACCTTATTTCATTTCGTCCAACATCATTTCATCCATTTAGAATTCCACCAAGGGCTTTCTTTTTGTTGTATAAATGTTAAAAGTGCATTTATAGCAAACACTATTATCAGCAATATTATAACGAACGCTATTGCTACTTCAAATTTACCCATTCTAACCATCTGAACAATAGCTGTGGTTAAAACTTGAGTTTTTCCTTTAATGTTGCCACCAACCATTATTACAGCTCCAACTTCTGAAATTATCCCACCGAAACCTGCCATAATTGCAGCAAGAGTTGGCAATTTTGCTTCTTTTGCTAAAATCCACATTGTTTGAAGATTATTTGCACCTAAAGAAAAAGCCTGAAGCTTTAAATTTTTATTAACCTGAGCAGCGGCTGATAAAGTAATCCCGCTAATAATAGGAGTTGCTATTATAATTTGCGCAATAATCATTGCTGTTGGTGTAAACATTAAATTTAAAAAGCCAAGTGGACCACTCCGCCATAAAAAAATACTTACAAGCAAACCTACAGCTACTGGAGGAAGACCCATCCCTGTATTAATAAGCGAGACAATAAATTTTTTTCCTTTAAAATTATTTAGACCAACAAAAAACCCTAATGGAATACCTATTATTAAAGATATTATAATTGCAATTCCAGATACCTTTAAAGTAAGAAAAATTATATTTAATATTTCTTTATTGCCAGTAAAAATAAGAATAAAAGCTTGTTTTATGCCTTCTAATATTAATTTCATTATAGTTTTATTATAGTTTCATTATTGTTATATTTTAGTTTCATTCTAATTATATAATATCTTACCTAATACATACCTAGTTTAACTTACGGCTATTTTTTATTTTTACTTATTAATGAATTTTCTAAATTTAACCTAATTTTATTTTCTTTAAAATTTAATTTAGTTTAGTTTAATACTTTATAATTTTATAACCAAATAATAAAAATTACTTAGATTAATTAACTGGATAAAATAATGGTCTTTCATACTGACTTAAACCAAAATTTTTTATAATTTCCTGACCCTCTTTTGATGTTATCCAGTTAATAAATTCAACAGCACCTTTGTAGTTTAAATTTAAATTAGGGTGTTTTTTTGGATTGACTGCAATTACTGAATATGGATTAAATAAAATCTCATCACCACTTAAAAGCTCATCTAAATCTAAATTTTCCTTTAATGAATACCATGTCGCATTGTCTGTAATAGTATAACCCTGTTTTTCGTCCGCTATTTTTAATGTCTCAGCCATTCCCTGTCCGGTTTCAATATAATTATCCCCACTAGGCTTGAAACCTACTTTTTCCCATATTAAAAGCTCTTTTTTATTAGTTCCTGAACCATCACCTCTTGATACAAAAATACTTTCACTTTTAGCAATTGATAAAAAAGCATCAACTGCTTCTTTCATACCCTTTATTTTTGCTGGGTCTTCTTTAGGACCAACTATTATAAACTCGTTATACATAACATCTTTTTTAATTAGTCCAAATCCTTCTTGCATAAATTTATCTTCATCAATTTTGGAGTGAACTAAAATAATATCAGCTTCTCCCCTTTTTCCATATTCAATGGCTTCACCAGTGCCAATTGCAATTACCTTTACATTATAGCCGCTGTTCTTTTCAAAGGCAGGAATTAAAACATCAAAAAGGCCACTGTCTTGAGTACTTGTGGTGGAGGCAATTATAAGCTTTCTACTATTTGTGCAGCCTGTAATTTGCGAGCACATTACTGCTATAATCAGTACAATAGTAAGTATTACAAATAAAGCTTTAAGTTTTTTCATTTTCCCTTTTACTTATATTTAAGGCTTTTACAAATTCCGCTTTTTTTTCTTATTTTTTTGTTTATTTTGTTTCTTTATTCAAATTATTTTTTTTGCACCTTACTTATATTGTTAACTTACGATTCCACTACTATATTTTTAACATTCTATTTTCTATTTATTTATTCTATAGTCCTTTTTTCTATAGCTTTTTTACTTTGCACTTTCATTTTTATCATTTAGCAGCTCAAATATAAAAACTTACAAATGTTTGGAAAGTAAGTATAAAAAAGTAATTACAATGTTTAGCTGAAGGTATAATAAAAAACCAGCAAAGAAGACTCGCTGGTTTTTAAATTCAGAGAACCCATATAAAAAAGCTTAAAAAAATCTCTGATTTATACACATTATATCTCCTTTCCAAACATGGGAGGCTAATTCGTTTCCAAACTAACCCTAACGCTCATTTTCCATAGCTTAAATTTTTCAATTTTTCAAGTTATTAAAAATTACTTATAACCTTAGGAACAATGAGTCGGAGAAATATTTAATTTTAATAATGACATTTACCACTACTGTTATTTTATATCATTTTGTGACACCAGTTACGTGTAACTTAATTTTATCCTAAATGCCTTTCTTCTGACTAAATTGTTTAATTGCTATAATAAAATAAATTGAAAAAATATTCCAAAACTTAAACAACAGATGAATTTATTAAAATAATACTTAAAATTTACCAAATATCCTTTAAAATATAAACTTTTACCTCACTGCCTTTTATAATTTCCCCTGTATCATCAGGAAACTCAGCTATCCCATCAGCTTCAGACATAGAAGTTAAGATTCCTGAACCCTGCATCCCTGTAAGTCTAAAAAATAGATCGCTACCAATTTTTTCTAATTTCACTCTAACAAAATCAGTTCTTCCCTGCTTATGCTTATAGTCTTCAGCAGCTTTTGCTATTATTTTTTTCCTAAACAAATTATGCTCGCCCATTATTTTTTTAATTAATGGTCTTACATATAGTTCAAAACAAACCATGACTGAAACAGGATTTCCCGGAAGTCCAAAGATAAATTTGTTTTTATAAGTTAAAAAAGCTAGAGGTTTTCCGGGCCTTTGGTTTACTTTCCAGAAAACAAACTCTGCTCCAATTTCACCAAGAACCTCTTTAGCAAAGTCATAATCCCCTACAGAAATTCCACCACTTAATAGTAAAATATCACATTGACTTAAAGCCTTTAAAATATTTTCTTTAATCAGCATCTTATCATCTTTTATAATGCCATACATTTTATAAGAAGCTCCAGATTCTAATACTTGAGAAGCTAATGAAAAGCTATTACTGTCTCTAACCTTTCCTGCCTCTAATTTTTGACTTATTGGTATTAACTCATC
This sequence comes from uncultured Actinomycetota bacterium, assembly GCA_964387355.1. GTDB lineage: Bacteria > Actinomycetota > Humimicrobiia > Humimicrobiales > Humimicrobiaceae > Calidifonticultor. Next base: position 5,188 of record CAYLWJ010000190.1, read on the forward strand.
ACCAGTTGCAATTATTCCAACAACAGGAGGTCTGTAAATAAAAACATTTTCTATTCCAAGGGATGCCATAACTCCAATATCTGCGGGATAAATTTTTTTACCTCTTTTTAGCACAGTCTGCCCAGCTTTTATGTCTTCGCCTTTCAAGCGAATATTATCCCCACTCTTATATTCTTTAAATATTAACACACTGCTTCCTTCTTTTAAGCAATCTTCTTTTGGTACAACACAATCACATCCATCTGGCAGCAGAGCACCGGTCATAATTTGCACCGCACTGCCTGGTGCTAGCTTTAAATCTAATATTTTTCCTGCAGGCAAAACATCTTTTAAAAGCTCAAGCCTTACTGGGTAATTCTTATCAGCACCAATAATATCAACTGCTCTTACAGCATAGCCATCCATTGCTGAGTTGTTAAATGCTGGAATGTCATCTTGTGAATTTACATCTTGTGCAAGTATTTTTCCCAAGCTTTCAATTATGTGAACTTCAACAGACTCCTGCTTTGGATCAAAAGATAAAACTTTTTGCAGTGCTTCGTTATATGAAATCATATTTTTCACCAGTCATCTACTTTTTTTACTTTATCCTTATAATTTTTCAATTTAATATATTCTAAAATATTTAGATTTTCAACCAAAAAATCAGGTTCAATTTCTGAAAGAGGAATTAAAACAAAATTGCGCTCTTTATATTTTTGGTGAGGCAAATTTAAAATATCAGACTGTAAGTTTAAATTACAAAAATATATAATATCAATATCTATTATTCTTGGCCCATTTCTTATACTGTCCTGCTTTCTTTTCATGCTAAATTCTATAAATTTTAAATAACCTAAAAGCTCAAATGCTTTTTGAGTCAGGAAAATTTTATCTTTAATGCCCTCTTTTAATGTGCATTTTAATACAATATTATAGAAACTTTCTTGTTTTTCATAATACATTGGTTCGGTTTCATAAATAGAAGAAACTTTTAATATAGCCAACTCTTTATTTTTTGAAAGCTTATTTACCGCAGTTTTTAAATTCTCCTTCCTATCTCCTAGATTAGAACCCAAAGAAAGATAAATGCAATTTTTAAAACTTAGTTCCATGCTAAAATTAATGACTTGCCCTCTATTTAGTGATTTCCCAATTTGAAATTCTTTATTTTGCAACTTCTCATTGTGAAATCCTTCATTTTTTGACTCAAGGTTTTGCAATCCTTCATTTTGCAATTCAATAATTTGCAGTTCCGTATTTTGCGAATCAGCATTTTGTGATTTTTCATTTTGCAGCTCTTTAAAAAAATCCTTTTTTGCTGCTTTAAATTTAACACCAACTGAGCCTATATCTTCATTTATTGGGGGATTTATTTTTTCAACACATACCTCTAAATATTTTATCATACCAAAACTGCTGAAAATTTTTTTTGCTATTTCATAAGATAATGTTTCCAGCAAATTAAATTTGTTTTTTAAATTAATATCTTTTACGACATTTATAATTTCAGAATAATTTACTGTGCCTGAAATATCATCCTTATATAACCAAATATTTTTGCTAATGTTTTTATTTTCTAATTTTGCTCTAATATTAAATAAAAAATACTGGCCATTAGTTTTTTCAAATTCATGAACGCCATGATACCCAAAAAGTTTTAAGTCTTTTATTATTATTTCAAACATAACTATAAATTAAATCTAACAAACATAACCGTAAATTAAATTTAAATTACACTTTTTATTAAGTTGCATTCTTTATTAAATTGATTTTTTATTAAATTGCATTTTTTATACTAATGGCAATTTTTAATGCCTCAATTGTCTGAGCAATATCATGAACACGCAAAATATCTGCACCACCTAAAAAACTGCAAACCGCAGAAGAGATACTGCCAATTAGCCTATTGTCTGGAGGCAATGGGTTTTTAGGGTTAAGTATTGTACCAATAAAAGATTTTCTAGATGTTCCAATTAGAACTGGAAACCCCATATTTTTAAAATCTTTAATTTTTGCTAGTATTTTTAAATTATGCTCAAGAGTTTTACCAAAGCCAATACCTGGATCTATAATAATCTTTTGTCTAGGTTGGCCTTTTTTTAAAGCTAAATTAGACTGCGTGTAGAGAAAATTATAAATTTCTTCTATCACATCTTCATAATAAGGATTGTTCTGCATTGTCTCTGGATCTCCTTTTATA
>CAYLWJ010000191.1:0-14510 GCA_964387355.1 uncultured Actinomycetota bacterium
CTATAAGCTTAAAGGCTTAAAACCTTGTAATAAATTATATTACGTAAGTGACTTAAAAGCTTTAAAAGCTTAAAATATATTTATTAATATTTTGCTTGGAGGTTAGTGTTAAACTGTAAACACCAAGCTTAGATTGTACAATTAATATAATAAAAACGTAATTTAACGAAAATCTTTGTCAAGCAATTTAATTTTATTTATATTATTATTTAGAGGTAATTTAAATTTAAATTTGTTTTTTGGTTTTAAAACATATCATAATATATATTAAAAGTTTAACTTAATTCAAATTTTTATCTGTGAAATTTAAAAGTTTTAAAATTATAAATTGTAATTTCAAATTGATATAATGGATCTTGAGAAAATATATAGCATATTAAAGAATGAAGAACCACTTAGATTAAAACAGGCACAAAAAGCAATTTTTATTGATAATGTTAATTCATGGCTAAATGTAACAACTCTTCCTTTTTCATTAAGAGAATTATTAAACAAGCAGGCACCAATTGATTTTAATGTGGTAGAGTTAAAAAAGTCAGCTGTAAGTGATTCAATTAAAGCAATTTTAAAATTAAGCGATGGTTTAAGTATTGAAACTGTATTACTTAAACACCGTACAAAACAATCAGAAAAGTTAAATGAAGCTGCAAAAACGAAAGATAAAGATAAGCAGTGCGAAAATATAATATTTAATAAGCAATATAGAAATACAGTGTGTGTTTCATCTCAAGTAGGTTGCGCCCTTAACTGCTTGTTTTGCAGAACTGCAAAAGCCGGCTTTAAAAGAAATTTAAGTTTTTATGAAATTATACAACAGGTATTGTTTTTCCAGTATTATCTAAAAAAAGATAACGCCAGAGTAACAAATATCGTCTTTATGGGAATGGGTGAGCCTATGTTGAATTATGAAAATGTTATTAAAGCCATAAAAATTTTAAACAGTAAAGATACTTTTAATATTGGTTCAAGAAAAATTTCAATATCAACATGTGGAATTCCTTCAAATATAGAAAAATTAGCAAAAGAAAACATTCAGGTAAATCTTGCAGTTTCTCTAAATGCGCCTGACAATAATTTAAGGTCAAAACTTATGCCTATTAATAAAAAATATCCTATTGAGCCAGTGCTCTATTCAGTGGCAAATTACATAAAAAAAACAAACCGTCGAGTAATGTTTGAGTATGTTCTAATAAAAGATGTTAATGATAGTGCACAGCATGCTCAAAAACTGAGCAACCTTTTAAAAGATAAACCACTAGATGGCAAACTCTGCTTTGTAAATTTAATACCTTATAACGGCTCTTTTACTTATGGCAATCTAAGATTAGAATCTCCAGATACACAAGCTATAAGAAGGTTTAAGGCAATTTTGGAAAAACATGGCTTGACAGCTATGCAAAGGTTTAGATATGGACAGGATATTTCTGGTGCGTGTGGCCAGCTTGTTTACGCAAGTTTATAGCAAGTTTATAGCAGGTTTATAGCAAGTTTTTTATTGCCACAAAAAAGCATATTAAAAATATTAAAGATAAGAAAGTTGAAAACTAAATATTTTTTGCTAAATTTGTGGAATTTCCCTGACCTTTTATTCTGGAAATTTGCTTGACATTGGGGCATAAATATCAAATAATTTTTTTATAAAATCAAAAATATTTATAAATTATGGAAAAAAGGGATATATTGAATAAATTAAACTCAATAAAGGAAACTTTAAAAAATTATTTTAGGAGTAGAGAGGAAATTGTTTTTGTTTATGTTTTTGGTTCAGTAGCAAAGGGAATCTGCAATAAGCTAAGCGATATTGATATTGCCATATTTATCGATGAGGAAAAAGTAGATGATAAGGAATACAGGTATGGATATCAAGCAGAAGTAATGACTGATATAATGGATAGGTTAAAAACAAACAAAGTCGATTTAGTAATTTTAAATTATGCTTCTGTTTTACTAAAGCATCGCGTAATTTATTATGGAAAGCTTATCTATTCTAAAGATGAAAGTAAAAGAATAAGATTTGAGATTGATTCTATAAATAAATATATGGATTATAAATTGCTTAATAGAAAAATCTCTTAAATTTATTACGAGATAGATTAAATGATTGATAGATTATTAATTGACAGAAAACTAAATGAATTAAGTAAAAATATAGCCATGCTGCATGAATTTAAAAAAATCAAAATTGAACAGTTAAGAGACTCTTTGAAAGACCAGTTGGCTATATATTATGGTCTTCAGATTTCAATTCAAAATAATATTGAAGATTTTGAAGAATTTCGTAAACATATACAAAATTACCTAACATTGCTTTAATCTCTTTGATATTTTTTTAAATTATTTTGCTATATTTTTGCCTTTCGATATATTTTTGTCCAATAGTAAAATAATGCCTTAAAAAAGCTGCTATTGGAATCCTGCTAAAGTCAGTTTTAATAGTCATGTCTCATTTATAATTAATTATATTAATAATCTCCATTATGTTAATTAATACACGCAAATAAATAATTCAGATTATACAGTAAAGAATTAATACGATAAAAAATTTTAAAAAATTTTTTAAAAATTTCGTAATAGTATATTTACTTATTTATATAAATATGCTAATATGCAAATTATTAAAAGTTTATTGGAGGAAAAAATTTGAATAGCTTAAATTTATTTTTAAAAAGAAAAATATTCATAGCTATTGCTGTTTTTTTATTGATATTTTTAGGCTTTGTAATTTTTTGGTATTTTTCTAGCTACAAAAAAGATAACAAATTAAATAAAGGTGATGTGGTTGAGGTGTATGTTGCTAAAAATAATATATTAAATGGCGAAGAAATTAAAGAAGACAAAATTGAGAAAAGCATAATTTCTGTAAAACTTTTTGATTCAAAATATATAACTAATAAAAAGGAGATTGTTGGGAAAAATGCAATAAAAGACATATCTACTGGTGAAATTTTATCATTTGACAAAATTGAAAATGAAGCGAAAAAAAATCAGAATTACCTAAATTTTTCTTATTATATTCCAGAAGGTTACAGAGCGATAAGCATTCCCGTAATATATTATGGAGAGCAATCATTATTAAATGTTGGAGATAATATTGATTTAGTTTCTGCATATTATGATAAAGATAATGAAAAGATAATATCTAAAACAATTCTTTCTTATAAAAAGATCATACTAATTAATGGCAAAACTAAAAATAATTCATCAACTGATAATGAAAACGTAAATTTTTCAACCTTAGATGGCATAAGCAGCGAAGGTTCGTCTATTTTCTCAGGTGTTTTTGGCAGTGATTCAACTAATATGAGTGGTTTGCAAAAGTTTCAGATTATTCTTACTTTTTATCTAACACCATCAGAAGTAGAAATGTTAATAAATTCTTTGCAGCTTGGGCCTCTTTTTGCCTCTATCTGCCCATCAGGGAATAAGACGAATATGAGGTGAAGTTATAAATAAGTTATAAGTTTGTAGATTAATTATAAAAATGTAATTTTAAAAATAAAAAATTACAAAAAAATTAAAACTAGCTTTATATGGCTTTAATTATAGCTTTATGTAGTTCTAAAAATAAAAATTATTAAAACAAAAACAGGAATTAGAAGTAGGTATTAAAATGAAAGAAAATTTTATAAAAGATTCAAGACTAGTGGTTTTTACATCTGTAAAAGGTGGATGTGGCTTAAGCTTTATAACTAATTGTGTTGCTTCTTACCTAGCTAAAACAAAAAATAAAAATATTTTACTTTTAGATTCAAATATTGGCAAAAAGGATTCAAGAATTATTTTTGAAATTAATGAAAATGTTATTAGAGACATAGGGGACATTAAAGAAAATGCAAATGACGTTGATTTGACTTTATTAAAGAAAATAGTTGTAAACTTTGAAAACAGTCTAAATTTGATTTTGCCTTCGTTAAAATTTGAAAAAAATGTTTTTGAATACTATAAGAATTTGTCTGCTTTTATTGAGCTGCTTTTAAATACATTTGATTTAGTAATAATAGACTTGCCTCAATATTATTTTTTTAGTGAAAGTAAATTTGACTTTGAGTCAGTTGATAAAATAGTGGTTGTATCCGGAGCAGATAATATTTGTATAAATAATTTAGAGGTTTTGCTTTCAAATTTTTTTATAGAAGAAAACGAGTATAAGATAGATATTATCATTAATAAATTTAATTTTAGACCTTTTACTTTAGGCCCAAGGTTAATAAATTCAATTTCTCTACCTGTTAAAGCATTTATTCCATATGACAAAGATATTGATTATCTATATAACCTAAAGGGACCCTTTTATTTATTTAACTATTGTTTAAGAACAATTAAAGCAATTTCAAGTTACAGCGACAGTTTGTATGAGGAATTATTTTAAAAAACTTTAACTCAAAAAAATAAAGTAAAAAAAATTAGGTTAAAAATAAAAAATTAAAAACAAAAACAAGCAAAATACCAAAATGAGCGCAATAAATAATAATTATTATAAAAACAATATCGATAATAATAAAAATAACCAAAGCATTTATAACAATGTAAATGGCAACCTAAATAATAGTAATGATAATGATGAAAATGATAATAATAGGGATGCCTTAAGTAATTGCCTTCTTGATTCTAAAGAGTTAATAAACTTTTTGTCTAACATACTTATTGAAAGAGTTGATTTAAATAAGCTTTTATTTTTAAGTCCTGAAAAAAAAATAGAAAAGATATTCCAAGCTTTAAAAAAAATTATAAACCAAGAAAAAATTGTTATTAGTGAAAAAAGAATATTAGACATTTCAAGACAGATTTATGAAGAAACTTTTGAATATGGTCCAATAAGTATTTTTATGAAAGACAATAGCATAACAGAAATTATGATAAATGATTTTGACAAAATCTATGTTGAGAGAAATGGTGTTATTGAAAAAACCGAAATTAAGTTTAAAAACAGGCAACATCTAAGAAATTTAGTAGAGAAATTAGTAAGTCCTTTAGGTTTAAGAATTGATGAGAGCTGCCCAATGGTTAATGCAAGGCTTGAAGATGGCTCAAGAATTAATGCAGTAATAAAACCTATTTCTGAAGCTGATACTGCAGTTACCATTAGGAAATTCAAGAATGATTTATTGATGGCGGAAGATTTACTTAAACTTGGCTCTTTAAATCAGGCAATGCTTGATTTTATTAAAAGCTGTGTTGCAGGAAGAATTAATATAATTATATCTGGAGGAACTTCCAGTGGAAAAACTACATTTTTAAATGTAATTTCAAATTTTATTCCAAACAATGAAAGATTAATAGTTATAGAAGAAACTCCAGAACTTAATTTAAATATTGAAAATATAATTAAACTTACAGCAAAACAGTCAAACATTGAAGGAAAAGGTGAAATTACCATAAAGGAGCTTGTTAAAAATGCTCTAAGGATGAGGCCTGACCGCATAATTGTTGGTGAAATTAGGGGACTTGAAGCCATAGATATATTGCAGGCAATGAATACAGGGCATGAAGGTTCTATGACTACAATTCATGCAAACTCACCTGTTGATTTAATAACAAGACTTGAAACAATGCTGCTTCTTTCAGCAATTAATTTTAATTATGATTCAATTAAAAGAATAATTTTATCATCTGTTGACTTAATAATTCATTTAGAAAGATTAGCAGATGGAAAAAGAAAAGTAGCAAAAATTAGTGAACTTGTTTTCTCTGAAAGCAAAAGAACTGGGCAATTTAAAGAAATTTTAGTAAAAGATATTTTTATTAGTACCAATAACGGTTATGTATGGACTGGTCATAAGCCAAAGTTTTTAGAAAAAATAAAAGGGGAGTTTAAAAATTTTGATAATTAATATATTGGATTTTTTAAATAAAATTGAACCAAAAAAAAGAAAAGTTAGCTTTTTACTATTTTATTTATGCATTGGTATTTTAGTTTTTTTCTTTACTAAAAATATTATTTTGAGCATATTTAGTTCTATTTTTGTTTATTTAATTACTTCAGAAATTTTAAACTTTTTAATAAATAAAAGAGATGAAATTTTATTGAATCAGCTAATTGAGTTATTAGTAAATATGATAATTATTATAAGAGCTGGAAATACTGTTAGAGAAGCAATAAAGAAGCTTTCAGAACAGTCAAGGTATCCAATTAAGAAATATTTAAAAAGTTTAGTTTGTGAACTTGAGACCGGTTTATTTTTTGATGAGGCTTTTGATAATTTTGCAAGAAGATGTTCTTTAAAAGAAGCATATCTTGTTGTAACTGCCTTTAAAATCAATAATAAAATTGGTGGTAATATAATTTATATTTTAAATAATATAATTGATAACTTTCAGCAAAATTTTAAATCAAGACTGCACACTAAAACTTTGACACTGCAGGCAAGATATTCCGGAAATATCATAGCTTCTATGCCGATAATAGTACTTACTGGGATTTATTTTCTCGTAAATGACAGTGTTGTTAATTTTTTTCAAAGTAAGATTGGAAATATTGTTTTAGCAGTCGGATGTCTTTTAGAAATTTTAGGAATTTTAGCAATAAGAAAATTATTAAAATTTAAATGATAAAAAAACAATGAATATAAGAAGAGATAATAAAAGCAATAATAATATTAAATGGAATAATAATATTGGTGATAATGTTAATAATAATTTTAGTAATAATAGTAATAATATTAACACAAAGAATAAAAGCCTTAAAATGAATAATTATAATAACGATATTAATTCATTTTTAATAATTTTATGCAGTAAAATAGGCACTTTTTTTGTTCAATTTTTAAGCAGAAAGATTTACTTGAGTTATAAGGAGATTTTAGAAAAAACTTTTAATTCAAGTAATTCAAAAACTGCAAAAACTATTTTTAAAAGCTTAGCTTATTTTAGAAATATCAATATTTTTTTTGGAATAAAATTTATTTCTCTTGTGTTATTTTCCTTATTTAGTTTGCTTATAAGGATTAATGCTTTACTTTCAGTTATATTGTTTTTTATCTTTGGGATAATAGGATTTTTTGTTCCTGAGGTTTTGTTATTAAAAATTTATTCAGATAGACAAAAACAGTTAAACCAAGATTTGCCTTATATTATTGATCTGTTAATTATTGCGATTTTATCTGGTCAGAATATTTACAACTCAATAAAAATAATAATAGAAAAATACAAGAGCGCAACAACTTTAGAGCTTGAAAGGTTTGTTAAAGTTTTAGATTTTGGTTTAGGAAGAGCTCAAGCTTATAATAGTTTTAAAGAAAAATTTCTATCTGAGGATTTAAAGAACTTGCTTTTTATTTTAATACAGGCTGAAAAATATGGTTCTTCAATTAATGAAATTTTAATTCAAAAAGCAAAATTTTTAAGGTTTGAAAAACTTCAGAAATATGAACAGCAGGCTCGAAGAAGTTCAATTCTTTTACTATTTCCATTAGTTTTCTTAATTTTACCAGCTTTTATTTTACTGGTTGGAGCTCCTTTGGTTTTTTTACTGGCAGGAGGGTTTTTAAATTAAAATTATAATTTTTGCAATTTTTGTAAAGTTTGCCTTTGAGAGGTTTATAGTGAAATTTTGTAAGTAATAGTTAAATTGTTAATTTATGAAAGGAGGTGGCATAAATAAATAATCTAAATTTAAAAGAAAGGAGGTGATTATAATTAAAAAACTAATAAAAAATGTTTATCAAAAATTTGAAACAAAACTTATAGAAATAAAAAATCAAAAAGGACAATCAACAATAGAATATGCTCTTGTTATGGTAATAGCTGGAATTATAAGTGCAATATTAATTGCAGTGGGAAAACCAATGATTATTGAGCTGATATCTAAAGTATTTTCAAAAATAGCTTCAATGGTTTAGTATTATATTTCCTGACTGGGCATTTATTTGTTTAAAATTTATTTTAACTTAAGAGAATGACTTTATTTAAAAATTTTAAAAAAATATTAATTAAAATAAACATAGATATAGATATAAATGTTCAATATAAATATTAAAAAATATAAATATAAGCATAAGAAAAATAAATATAAGTATAAAAATGTTAGCAATTGCATGAAAAGCTTATTTGTTTATAAGTTTTTAAAAATAAATGGTCAATCAACTGTTGAGTTTATTTTAGTGTTTCCAATTGTTATTATATCTGTTTTAATAATTGCCCAGTTAGGATACATTGTCTATATTCAAAATATTCTTGTTAATGCGGCTGAGCAAGGTGCAAGAGTTTTAGCTACTACTAATTCAAATGCGCAGGCATTAAATAGTATTTATAATAATTGTTCAAATCTATCAGAGAACAATTTGGATATCCAAATTTATCCTCAACAAAAAGAATCCAGAAGAATTGGAAGTTATGCAACTGTTGTAGTTAAATACCAGCCTGATAATCTTTTAAATTTTTATAATATGTTTTTAATTGGAAAAGCAGAATTATTTGGTAAAAGTATTGTTAGAATGGAGTCTGAGGAATAGCAGGAATAGTAAATTTAATGCCTAGCAAGATTCAAAATACTGCAGTACTAAATGCAGTACTAAAAAATTTGCAAAATAGGACTAAATTTGGCGTGATATATGGCTAAAGAGGTATAAAATGGTAAAGAATAGTTTTAAAGAGCATATATTTAAAAATCGGACAGGTAATCGATTATGTGATTATAAAATAAATCAATCAATCGGTGTTTTATTTGATAAACTTAAATTCTTTTTAAAAAATCGATTAAGTAATAATTTATTTAATCAGGCTGGAAATATATCTATATTTGTAATTTGTTTTATTATTGTTATTTCAACTGCTTTTTTGTTTGTAATTGATTTATCAAGAATTTTTACTGCACGTTTGGCTGCTCAAAATGCCGCAAATGCTGCTGCGCTTGCTGTTGGTCAGAAAATTATTTTTTTTGAATTACAAGACTATGAAATTTTTTATACTGCAAAAGAAGCTGCTGAAAAAAATAGCTGTTCTCTTGTAAAAGTTATTGCTAATTATGATGAAGTTAATGTTTTAGTATCTAAAAAAATAGATTTTATGTTTTGGCGTATTTTTAAAATTTTAAATTTAGAGTCTTTAAAGGTTTATTCATCTTCAAAAGTTAAAATAACATTCCCATGGGATGAAAAATTTAACAGCTGTAAAAGGATAAATTTTGACTTTTAACATCGTTGTAAAATTGTAAGTAATAAAATCGATAATATAATTTTTAAATTTTATAAAGTAATTATTAGATTTTATTAGAGTATTAATAAAACAATATCATTAAATTATTTTTAGGGGGAGAATTGATAAGTATAAATCAAATTTATCTTTTAGGTAACTTAACTCGTGATCCAGAGCTTAAATATACTAATGAGGGAATTGCAATTACTGAAATGGGGTTAGCTGTAAATAAAAGATGGAAAGATTTAAATGGCTATGAAAATAACCATGTTAACTTTTTTAATATTACAGCATGGAATAGCTTAGCGGAAAACTGTGCTCTTTCTTTAAAAAAGGGTGACCGTGTAATTGTAAGCGGTCATTTAAATCTTAGAAGCTGGGAAAATAAGGAGGGTAAAAAATATAACATTTTAAATATCAATGCAGATATGGTTGCACTAAGCTTAGAGTTTAATACAAACAATAAAGCTGAAAAAAATTTAAATTCTGACAGTACAAATGACGGCTCTAAAAAAAAGAAAAGTTATAAAGCTGTAGATAAAAAAACTAAGGAGCAGTCAGATAAAGGTTGTGATATAGAGGAAAGCTGTGAAATGGTACACCTAAATGAGCAAAGCCAAAATGACGGAAGTTAAATTATAAAATTTTATTAAAAATTTATTGCATTAATTAAATTTTAGAATTAATATCATTATAATCTTTAATATTATTAATTTTTTGTCAATTGTAGGCGGCGGAGGGAGGTCAGGATGGCAGGCAAAAAAAATAAAGCTAAAGGTAAAAAGAAATAGCTTACTTTAATAAGAAAGAGAAAAATTTGTTTTAATTTAGCTATTTAGTAGCTAAAAAGTGTATTAAATTATTTGTTTTAAAAGTCCTGTAAATTTACTATAGTTTGATAATTTTACTATGTTATAATTATCATTGTTATAATTAACATATAATTATAGTATAGTAAAATAGTAATATTGTTTTTAACAATGTTATTTTTAGTAAAGTTACAGGGCTTTTATTTTTGTAATATATTTGATATTTAAAAAAGCTTAATAAAACTTAATTTTTAATTAATATGCAAGTTGGTATTATTGGTTTGCCAAATGTTGGTAAATCAACAATTTTTAATGTTTTAACCAAAGCTCATGCAGTAGTGGCAAATTATCCATTTTGCACAATTGAACCTAATGTAGGGCTAGTAAATGTCCCAGATAATAATATTGCTAAACTCGCAAAAATCTATAATTCAAAAAAGGTGACATTTGCTTCAATTAAATTTGTAGATGTTGCGGGCTTGGTTTCAGGTGCAAGCAAAGGTGAGGGGCTTGGCAATAAATTTCTTTCACATATTAGAGAAGTTGATGTAATTGCCCATGTTATAAGGTGTTTTAAAGATGAAAATGTATCTCACATTGCAAAAGATATAAATCCTTTAAGAGATATCCAAATAATAAATACTGAACTTATTTTAGCTGATCTTGAAATATTAGCAAAAAGAAAAGAAAAATATTTAAGTCTTGCTAAAGCAGGTGATAAACAAGCCAAAGAAAATTTAGAAATTATTGATTTTTTAATAGAAAAGCTTAATAACATAGATTTGGAATTTGTTGATGACTTAAATATAAATATTAATGATATTGGATCTAATAGTAAAAATAAATTAGCTGAAAAGATAAATCAAAAAAGTCCCTTACTTTTTAATGAATTAAATTTGTTTTATTTTAAGCCAATAATTTTTGTGGCAAATTTAAGTGGACAAAAAGAAGACGAAGAGCTTTATAACAATCTTTTAAAGGAGATTAATTTTAAAACAAATTCAGTAAATATTGTAAAAATTTATGGAAAGCTTGAAAATGAGCTTTTAGAACTGCCTGAAGAAGAGCGCCAACTCTATAGAACGGAATTAGGAATTAAAGAAGATAGTGTTTCAGAGTTTATAAAAAAAAGCTATGATTTATTAAGCTTAATAACTTTTTATACTATAAATGAAAATGAAGCCCGTGCATGGCCTTTACTTAAAAACACTAAAATTTTAGAAGCAGCAGGAAAGATCCATACTGATATGCAAAAAGGTTTTATAAAAGCAGAAGTGATTAATTGTAAAAAGCTTTTAGAGATTGGGTCAATTCATAAGGCAAGAGAAGAGGGCATTTTAAGAATTGAGGGCAGGGATTATATTGTCCAAGACAATGATGTAATTCAAATTAAGTTTTCATTATAAACTGCTAATTCACAAAAAATTTTCATTAATTATTTATTTTGAATTTTTATTATGAATTTTAATATTGAACTTCATTATAAATTTCAAGAGGAGAAATTCAATTGATTAGACAATCTGACTATGAAAATTATGACTATAGACTTTTTTGGAAGGAAAATAATCGCGATTATGAAGATAGAGCTGAAAGATTAGCAATAAGAAAGTGCTTAAAAGATATTATCCAAGATGAAAAGATTTTTGCTGACTTAGGGTGTGGTTTTGGTAGGCTTTTTAATGAATATGAGAATTTTAAAAAAATCTTTCTTGTTGATTATTCGCTTAATAATTTGAAAAATGCTAAATCTCATGTATTAGAATATTTAAAAAATAATAAAAAAGAAAGTGTTTTTGATAATGTGTTTTTTATAGCTGCAGATGTAAACAATTTACCTTTTAGAGATAATCTTTGCGATGTTTGTTTAACGGTAAGGGTTATACATCACTTAACGGACCCGCTAAAGTATTTTTTAGAGGTAAGTCGAGTAATAAAACCCAAAGGGATTTTTGTTCTTGAATTTGCAAATAAAAGAAACCTAAAAAATATTTTAAGATTTTTTTTAAAAAGATTAAATGGCTCACCTTTTAGTAAAAAACCGCTTCAGATAGGCCAAACCATTCTTGATTATCATCCAAAATTTATAAAATCTGCGCTAAAGCAGGTAAATTTTAAAATATTAAAACAAATTAGTGCATCAAATTTAAGGCTTAGTTTTTTAAAAAGGAAAATAAATATTAAAGCCTTATTATTTTTTGAGAATTTTTATCAAAACTTATTTTCTTTTATAGATATTGGTCCAAGTATTTTTTTAAAAACAGTTTTTTATAATTCTAAAGAAAATAAAGTTGTCTTTAAAAATAATAACATTAAGAATACTAATAATATTAGTAATAATATTAGTAATAATAACAACAGTATTAATATTATTAATACTGATACTAAAACTAATAGTGAGAATATTGATATAATAGAAAATCTTAGTGTTAGAGAAAATATTGAGGATATTTTTATTTGCCCTAACTGTAAAATTGATGCTCTTAAGGTGGTTAATTTGAGTGAAATTAAAAATAGTTTTAATATAACTTGCTTTAACTGTGGTAAAAATTTTAGTTATCAGGATGGAATTTATAATTTTAAGTTCTAACAAGTTGTGAAGTTGTAATTTTATGTAATCATTGTTATAATTTAATAATTTTGTTACAATTATGATACAAGTTACAATTATGATACATACTTAAGATATATTCTTAATCATAACTTAACAGTTAACAAATTAAGAGGTTTTTAAAATGAAAACAAAAGTTTACTCTGAAGGTCTTATAACAAGACTGACACATTATTTAAAATACATGCTTCAACTAAAGGAATTAGGAAAAAGAACTGTAACATCTCAAGATATTTCCAATTATACCAAAATTAATAGTGCTGAAGTTAGAAGAGATTTACTGTATTTTGGTTTAAAAGGTAAAAGAGGTGTTGGATTTGATGTTAATGATTTAATAAATTCTTTTAATAAAATACTTGGTTATAGTGAAAAAGTAAAAATTGCATTAATAGGTGCGGGTAATTTAGGTAAAGCTATTTTAAATTATAAAATGTTAGACAAATTTGGCTTTAGAATAGAAGATGTTTTTGACAATAACCCTGAAATAATCAATAGAGTTATTTCAGGTAGAAGAGTTTTAGATGTTAGCGAAATAACTAGAGTGATAAAAGAAAAGAAAATAAATATTGCTATTCTTGCTGTTCCTGATGAGTCTGCTCAGTCTGTAACAGACTTACTTGTTATATCTGGAATAAAAGTTATTATAAATTACACATCCACACCGATTAAAGTTCCAAAAAATGTCAACGTCCAAACCAATGATCCTATTGAAAAACTTTTCCATACCCTTTATTATTTATCTAATGCAGTTTATAAAAATTATAATTAAAGCTAGTTAATGAGTTTAAATGAGTAAAGCAAGAGGCTGTTTTATTACTTTTATAATTATTTTTTTTATTGGCTTGCTAGTCATTCTTATTTTATCTTATCCATTAATAGCTTCATTTTTTAAAACTTCTTCTGAAGAAAATCAAGATAAAGATACAGAGTTAAATGAAACAATAAAGCAAGTGGGCAAGATCTCAGCTTTAAATTCAAATAATTATTTGTTTCTTGGAGTAGATGAAAGAGAGGATTTAAAAAAGTTTAAGGGCAGAACTGATACCATATTGATTTATCATATTTCCAGTTTTGGTAATAAAGATGTATTAATCTCAATTCCTAGGGATACAAGAGTAAAACTTGAAGGTCATGGATGGAATAAAATAAATGCAGCTTATGTTTATGGCGGAGAAGAAATGTTAAAAGATGAAATATACGAGCTTACTGATATAAGAATTAATAAAACAATGCTTATTAATTTTGAAGGGTTTAAAAGGTTAATTGATGCTTTAGGTGGAGTGGAAATTACTGTTGATGAGCCAATGCATGACCCTCTTTCAGGTGCGGATTTTGAGCCAGGAACTTATATAATGGATGGTGAACAGGCTCTGGCTTTTGCTAGATGTAGAAAAACTGCTGGTGGTGATTTTGATAGGGTTGACAGGCAAAAGTATTTAATTTCTCAGCTTTTAAAGCAAAAATTAAATTTGTCAATTATCCCAAATGCTCCTCGAATTATTGCCATCTTTAATGAAGAAACAAAGTCTGATTTTACTATTTTTGATTATGTTAAACTTGGTGCTATATTAATATTTTCTAATAAAGATTTTGAAAGAATTACTATTCCTGGTAAAACTAAAACAATTGACAACATCAGTTATGTTGTAGTTGATGAAAATGAAGTTAAGAATTTTTTAAAACCTTATTTAAAATAAGTAATTAACTTTAATATTATAGGAATTAATTTTATAAAATATTAACTTATAATATTTATAATAAGGTATTAATTTGTGTTTAACATCGTTTTTAATATTGTTAAAAGTTATTAATGCCAATTTGTAATTATTTTATTAAAACCAATTTATTAATACTAATTAAAACTGCATATAAATTATTGTATTTTACAATTATTGTAATTTAGGTTTTAAGCAAGTAAAATATATCTAAAGTAAAAAACATATTAAAGTAAAACATAATTA
>CAYLWJ010000192.1:0-3660 GCA_964387355.1 uncultured Actinomycetota bacterium
ACACTAATATTATCAATATTACTGCTAGCAATTCCGTATTTTGTTTTTCGGAGAAGCAAATTTTCGTATTGGAAAATGGTCGCATTTTTCGCGTTAGAGGAATTTCTTGTGGGATTATTATATAGATATTTCGCTTTTTCCGACCCGAACATCAAAAATTCAATCACTCCGATAATAGACTATACCTTTGTAACATTGTGGATGCATATGTTAATTACACCGGCTGCTTTCTTATTAGCTCCATTTATATATCGTGATTTTGCAAAAAATGGCGTTCACGTTATCATTGCCATTTTTGTGATGCTCATGCTTTCTTACCTGTTATTTATAATCGCACGTCCAATGGCTCCGGCATTTAATATATAAAATCGACTGTAAAAAACGAAAAACAATCATCAAGACCACTTATTTTTTGTATCGTTGGGTATGTTGTTTTTTAGCTTGAAAAATTTCTGCTTTGTTTTAGAAAATACTTTTTATCCTTCGGATGATAATTTGTAACTTTTTGGTTAGAAAAAATTGAACACTCACAAAGAAGATAGGGTGTTTGTATACAATTTTGATGCAAAGATGAAGCGGATTCAAAGCCGTGTTGATTTTGAAAAAAACAATCGATTACCGTGGTCAGTGTTGAAGCTTCTGTTTTTTACATGACTAAAAAAACTTTGAATTGCAAAATCTTACTGCGAAAATCATATTTTCAATGACAAATTAATCTTGGATTGCATTTTTTTAAAAATATTTTCAATCGTAAAGTGACAATAATATATAAAAAGAGAGTTTATATTTTTTACTCACACCAGAAGCCGCTTCACTTTTTTAAAGTTGTTGAGCATAAAGATCAAGAAAGAACTTTTGAAATTGCAATGTTTTTGCTATTTAGGGCGTTAACTTAAAAATCAAAAAATTTTATAGACGTAAAATTTATTATTTTTTTACGATGAAAATATTTTAATGTTACAGATCTTTGTTAGTTATGCGAGAACTTTCTAGTTGGGTAAAAAGAAATAAACCATTTTATAAATTTTATAATCAGAAACTTTTGCAACCATAAACTTTCAAACCTATATACTATAGAATCTCGCGTCGTTAGTTCAATTATCAAATCGTGATAAAAGCAAGTTTCGAATTAGTGAATCGCAAGATACAAAATACAATTAATATCTAAAGCAGAAATCTTTATCATCCAAGATATAAAAGAAGTGTCCTTCGCACGCTTTGCGCATTGGTAATTCTGCTTTTATAAGCCATTATTATTGTTAATAATTGAAAATAAATTGTTTTTTACTTTTTGTTGGAAAGGTTAAATATATAGTATTTTCTAATGAAAGTACAAATGCGTTAAAAAATAATATTGCTTATATGAAGATATTATAAAATGCGTTTTTAAAGCAATTTTGATAGAGTATCTTAAAATCTTTTTGGGACAATACAAATTTGTGAGATACCCCTTGACACCAGATAACTAAAATAAAGCTACAAAAAGAATTTTAACTGAACGAATTTGCGCTTATTTAAAAAAGTTGACTAAATTTCTGCGTTTTCTTGTTTATAGCAAAGCATGGTAAAGCCTGATTTGAGCGCTGTGAATTATGGGAAAGCAAAAGAAACAGAAAAGCCGGAACAAAAGATTCTGTGAAACTTAAATGAATTTTTAAAATATAAATTTTCACAATTTTTATAATTAGTTTTTATATTGTTAACTTATCGCTAAATAAAGCCCATTTTAAATTTGTTGATTTTTGATAGATCTGAAAAATATGGCATTTTTGTATGCTTAATCATGTGTCGTGGTCCAAACTGAATATTCCACTTTTGCTATAAATTAGATAATAACTTATTGAGTCAATTCAATGTTAATTGAAATTTTATAAATATTAGTGAACTAAAAGGTATGTGAATTGTATAAGTTTCGTGATATTTATAGAAAATTAAAATTACGAATTCAAACAGGTAAATGATTGAAATTGAAATAAATGCAATGATTTTCAAAATTATACAATTTAAATTAAAAAAAGATTCTTTAATAAATGTTTAGTTCATTGTGAAACAAAATCATATTTTTATCAAAATTTAAAAATTTAATCAATTGTGGTACCATAGGGACATGATTAAAAAAATACCAAACTATATTATTGAAATTTTGAAAAAATTAGAAAAAAACGGATTTGAAGCGTATATTGTTGGCGGTTGCGTTCGCGATTTAATGATGAATGTTGAACCCAGCGACTGGGATATTACCACTAACGCAAAGCCGGAAGATATTTTAAAAATTTATCCCGAAGCATTTTATGAAAATAAGTTTGGAACAGTAGGAATAACGCTGGATAAATTATTAAAAAAAAGTAAAGAAGCTGATAAATTAAACCAGCTAAAAGTTACTAATAATACCGTTGAAATAACAACTTACCGTAAGGAATCCGGTTATTCTGACAAAAGAAGACCCGATAGTATTGAATTTGCCGACAGTATAAGCGATGACTTAGGGCGCAGGGATTTTACCATAAACGCGATGGCGATGAACTTAAAAGGGGACTTGATAGACATATTTAGAGGAAAAAAAGATTTAGAAAATCATACAATAAGGGCGGTTGGAGATCCAAATAAGCGCTTTAACGAAGATGCGTTAAGAATGATACGAGCTGTCCGCTTTGCAGTTTCACTTGTTAAAAAGAAAGATGTTAATTTCAAAGGGCCTCAGAAATTAGAAAAGAAAACTCCTTTTACAATAGAAATAAATACACAAAAAGCAATTCTAAGAAAGGGAAAAAATTTAAAGTATATCGCCAAAGAACGGATTCAAGATGAATTTACTAAAATCATATTGTCTGACTACGCCGCGGAAGGAATCGAGCTTCTTCGAAAATTAAAGCTACTTAAATACATAATACCGGAACTTGAAAAGGGATACGGAATTGCCCAGAATCGTCACCATATTTATACAATATACGAACACTCTTTATTATCACTTAAAAATTGCCCTTCAAATAAACTTGAAGTGAGATTAGCTGTGCTTTTTCATGATATAGCAAAGCCGGATACAAAAAGGGGTGAAGGCGCATATTCTACCTTTTATAATCATGACCATGTCGGCGCACGAGTCGCTGAAAAAATATTAAAACGACTTAAATTTTCAAATAATATAGTTGAGAAAGTTAAGTTATTAGTTGATAATCATATGTTTTACTACAACGTTAAAGAAGTCGGCGAAGCCAGCGTCAGAAGATTAGTTAGAAAGGTCGGTCTTGAAAACATTGATGATTTAATTGACTTGCGTATCGGCGACCGGCTGGGATCGGGAGTTCCAAAACCCGTTCCTTATAAGCTTAGGCACTTTAGATACATGGTAGAAAAGATATCTCAAGACCCGCTTTCGGTAAAAATGCTAAAAGTTAACGGATACGACTTGATGAAAAAATTAAAATTGCCTCCGGGACCAAAAATTGGCGCAATATTAGACGTGCTTCTTTCTGAAGTTCTAGAAAATCCAAGCGTTAATAATAAAAAAGATCTTTTAACGCGCGCTAAGAATTTGATGCGTGAAGATCTTAATAAACTAAGAGAAATGGCCAAAGAGAAGATTGAAGAACGCAAGGAAGAAGAAGATCAAATCATTAAACAAAAATATTGGGTTAAATAAGCGCTTAGTAAGTATTTAGG
>CAYLWJ010000193.1:0-25481 GCA_964387355.1 uncultured Actinomycetota bacterium
ATATTATTAATATTAAATAATTTTAATTGCCCCCAGAAGCTAAATGTTTCTTGATATGTTATAAATATAAATGTATAATTTAAGTTTTAATCAGAGTAATTAATATTTACAAAGTATAATATTTAAACAAACTGTTACAAATTAAAAAAAATTTTAGAATTTAAGATTATAAATGTTAAATTTGGTATTAATTGTTAGTTTTAAAGAGTGAAAGAAGAGGAAAAAAATGAAAAGAACTTTTCAACCGAATCAAAGAAGAAGAAAAAAAACTCATGGATTTAGAATAAGAATGCAAACCAAAGGTGGAAGAAAAATAATTGCAAATAGAAGAAGAAAAGGTAGGAAAAGATTAACTGCTTAAAAAATGCAATAAAAACATTTGAAACAATTAAAAGTAAAAAAGACTTTCAATTGATATTTAAAAAAGGTAAGAGTGTTGATTGTGAATATTTTAAAGTTTTTGTGCTGATAAAAAAAAAAGAAGTTCCTAATATTGATGAAACAATAATTCGATTAGGTTATATAATAAATAAAAAGATAGGAAGTTCTGTAATTAGAAATAAAATAAAAAGAAGATTAAAAGAAATAATAAGAAATTACAAAAAAAATGTAATAAAAAACGATGGGTTTGATATTGATATTTTAATTATTGTAAAAAAAGAAATACTGCTCTTAAATTATAATCTGTTGGGAGTTTTATTATGTAAATATATAGAAAGTATAATAGAAAATTTTAAAAAATCAGATTTGAAATAGTGAAATAAAGATAAAGATAATATGAATAAAGTAAAAATTTATATAAAAACATCTATAATAAAAGTATTAAAGTTATATAAAAAATTTATCTCGCCTTTACTTCCTAAAAGTTGTAAATTTGTTCCAACATGTTCTGAATATGCAGTTGATGCTATTATAAAGTATGGGATTTTTAAAGGGTTAATAAAATCTATTTATAGAATTTTAAGATGTAACCCATTTAATAAAGGCGGTCATGATCCTGCTTAAAATTTTTTTAGTAAAATTTGGAGGTAAAAAAATTTGAGTCAGTTATTAAATATATTAAGACCAATTCAAAGTGGAATAGAATATGTTATAATTTTTTTATACAATCATATAGTCGCAAATTATGGCATAGTAATAATTTTATTAACAATAATAGTTAGAATTGTATTGACGCCATTAACGTTATCTCAAACAAGATCAATGGCTAAAATGCAAAAGCTGCAACCACAGCTGCAAGAACTTCAAAAAAAATATAAAGACGACAAACAAAAACTTCAACAAGAAACGATGGAATTCTATAGAAAAAATAATGTTAATCCCCTATCTGGTTGTTTACCACTTTTATTACAATTGCCAATTTTTTTTGCATTATTTCAAGCACTTAGAATGCCATCACAAATTGTAACAAACGTATTAGGTTCCCCATTTATACCGGTTTACTTATTTGGAAATATAAAAAATTTTTTAATAAACCTTCCAAATCCAAATTTTAATTTTTTATGGATGAATTTAAATGAAAGAGACCCATATTTTATACTTGTTATATTAATGGTTGCAACAATGTTTATATCAACAAAAATGACAACCACTGATCCTAAGCAAGCAATGATAACATATCTTATGCCAGTAATATTTGGAGTAATTTCTTGGAGTTTACCATCAGGCATACTTGTGTATTGGATTACAACAAACATATGGTCTATAGGCCAACAATGGATAGTAAATAAAATAATAAAAAAAGAAGTAAATAAACAAGAACAAAAAGCAACCTCGCTACAAAGTACTGTTCAACAATCTGCAATAAGTCCACAAACAGCTGAATTAATTAAAAAAAAGAAAAAAAGAAAAAAGAAAAAGTAAATAGAAATAGCAAAATCGATTATAATATAAGTAACTAATAAAAAAGCAAAAATTTTTTAAAATACTTTATTATGGAAAAATTTAAAATTATAAAATTTTAAGATAATTTAACATTATGAGGTGATAAAATTGTCTTATAATGAAGATGAAAAGATAAATGGTGAAAAAGATGCATTAGATTCATTTATTTTATCACTGGAAGAAGATCAAGAAGAAGAAAAAGAAAAGACGGTAAAAAAAGAATCAAATATAAAAAATTATAATAAATTTGATAACCGGAAAGAGAGAGAAAAAGATAAAGCTAAAGAAATAATAAAAAACAAAAACTTAAATGAAAAAGAATTTCATAAATTAGATAAGAAAGAAGTAGATATAAAATTTAATGAAAAGAAAAAAATAATAGAAGATATTTTAAAAAGTATAATAAATAGAATAGTTATTAATGATGGAATAAAGATTGAAATACAGGAAAACAGAGTAAATGTTAATGGTGATAACTTATCAATAGTTATTGGTAAGAAAGGTAAAAATTTAGAAGCAATTGAGTATATTGTAAATTTGATTTTAAGAAGAAAAAAGGTTATAGAGGGTAAAATAATATTAGATATAAAAAATTACAGAAAAAGACAATTAAAAAAATTAAAAGAAAAAGCAAAAAAAATTGCGGAAAAAGTTATAAAGGAAAATAAAAAAATTTCATTAAAACCAATGACAGAAAATGAAAGAAAAATTATTTATAATTTATTATCGGAAATAAAAAAAATAAAAGTTTTTAGTAAGAATGAAGATAAAAACAAAAAAATAATAGTTTGTCCTGCAGTAAATAAAGAATAAAAAAAATAAAAAAAAGAAAAAAATCAATATTGGTTTAACTCCAATATTGATTTTTTTTATTTCATGTGCTTAATAAAAATTGTTAAATTAAATTTTTAAAAAATAAATTTAGAAAATAATTAACAAGAAAGGAAAATAATAATTAAATTATGATTAATATTATATACGAAAGCAATAAAGACACAATTGCTGCAATAGCTACAAAATTAGGAGAAGCAGGAATTGGAATAGTAAAAATCAGTGGAGACGATGCAATTAAAATTGCAGAAAAAATATTTAAATCAAAAAATAATATAAAAGTAAGGGATATGAAATCATATAGTATGAATTATGGTTTTGTGGTAGATGAGAATAAAAATATTGTAGATGAAGTAATTTTAACTATAATGAAAAAACCAAAATCTTATACGCGAGAAGATGTAATTGAAATAAATTGTCATGGTGGAGTAGTTGCAACAAAGAAAGTTTTAGAATTGTGTATTAATAACGGTGCAAGGTTAGCAAATCCTGGTGAGTTTACAAAGAGAGCTTTTTTAAACGGAAGGATTGATTTAACTCAGGCAGAAGCTGTTATAGATATTATAAACGCAAAAACTGACAAAAGTTTAATATTAGCAGCAAGAAATTTAAATGGGTCAGTTAAAAAGAAAATAGAAGAATTAAGAAATAAACTGCTAGATATAATCGTAGAATTAGAAGCATCAATAGATTTTATAGAAGAAGATCTAGAAATTACACCATACGATGAATTGAAGAAAAAAGTAGTTGAGATTTATAAAGATGTAAAAATATTGATTGAAGATGAAAAAAAAGGAGAAATAATAAAAAATGGTATAAAAATATCTATTGTTGGTAAGACTAATGTTGGAAAATCAAGCTTATTAAATGCATTAGTAAAAAAAGAAAAAGCTATTGTCACCCATATTCCAGGAACAACAAGGGACGCAGTAGAGGAATTATTTTATTTAAAAGGTATCCCAATTGTTTTTGTAGATACTGCAGGAATTAGAGAAGCAAAAGGTATAATTGAAAAAATTGGAATAGAAAAAACTATAAGTCATATAAATGAGTCTGATCTAGTATTAATGGTTGTTGATTATAATAAAAAACTAAATGTAAAAGATTTTGAAATATTGGAAAAATTAAATGATAAAAAAATAATATTATGTGTTAATAAAATAGATTTAAAGAAAAGAATAGATATTGAGAAAGTAAAAAAATATAAGAATATTAAAAGTATAGTTGAAATATCTGCAAAAAAGTTAATGAATTTAGAATTACTAGAAAAAGAAATAGAAAAAAATATTGATGATGAAATTAATATAGATTTCAATGAAAAAATAATTGTAAACGAAAGGCATAAAAATGTTTTAAAAGAAGTATATGCTTGTTTAAAAAATTCCATAAGTGCTATGGATAAAAAAATGTCTGAGGAGTTTCCATTATCTGATTTAAGGATTGGTTATGAATTATTAGGTGAAATTACAGGACAAAAAATTAATGATGAAATTTTAGAAAAAATATTTGAGAAATTTTGTATTGGAAAGTAATAAGAATATATAAAGTTTATAAAAATTAAAATTAAGTATACGCCAAAAAACAATAAGTTAATTGAAAATGGCGTAAAGGAAATAATATAAAATGTTTCACGTGAAACATTATAAAATAAAAAGATATTTAAATTAATATAATTTATTGTTAATTTTATTTGGTCAAAAAAATTAATAACAAATAAATAATTTATATATAGATTATTTCTTAGCGAAATTTTTATAGGATATAAAGTCATAATTCTTGGGTAATAAGGGATAATTTTTATAAACTAAATAAGAAAACAAAAAAATATATAATGAAAAGTTTATTGTTAGTAAGTAAGATTAATAGTTAAAATAAATTGAAATTTATGTATTTACAGTTTAATTATTAATATTTTGAAAAATAATGTTAATAGTTTGGAGAAAAATTGCTGAAATTTAATGTAAATGAATATAGAATAAACTATTTTACCTAAATATAAGTTAGAATAATGTCATAAGTAAAAATATATAAGAATTTAAGTAATGATTTTAGTATTTTTTATTTATAATTTTTTATAGTTATATGAAGGTAGTTTAGATGTATCATTAAAAAATCAAAAAAATTATTTTAGAAATTAGAAAAAATGTTTTAAAAAAAATGAAAAAAAATAATAGTGTAAAAGATGTTATTTGTGAAAATGATAAATATTATGAATATGATGTAGTAGTTATAGGTGCTGGTCATGCTGGATGTGAAGCAGCATTAGCTTCTGCTAAAAATTCTGTTAAAACACTTCTTATCACAATTAATCTTGATAGCATAGCCTTAATGCCTTGTAATGGGGCTATTGGTGGCCCTGGGAGGGGTCAATTAGTTAGAGAAATTGATATATTGGGTGGAGAAATAGGGAAAAATACTGATAGGAATTTTATTCATTCAAGAATTATAAATACTTCTAAAGGTCCAGCACTAAGAACAATAAGAGCAATAGTAGATAAAAAAAGATATTTATTAGATATGAAAAGAATTTTAGAAAATCAATTAAATTTAGATATTAAACAAGGTTTAGCAACAGGTATTGAAAAAGACAAAAATATATATTTAATCAAAATTAATGATGGAACAATATATAAAACTAAATCAGTTGTAGTTACGACTGGTACTTTTTTACGCGGAAAGATATTTTGGGGAAAATATGAATTAAATGCTGGCAGGTTAGGTGAAATAAATTCAGTCAAATTAGCTCAGTCATTAGAAAAACTAGGATTTGAATTTAGTAGATTAAGAACTGAAACCCCACCGAGAGTAGATAAAAAAAGTGTTTATTTACATGAAATGAAAGTTCAAAAATTTGATAATAATCCAAAATATTTTTCCTTTGAGAAAGATATTGAGAGTAATTTACAAGTAAAAAGTCAAACTGATGTATATATTACCTATATTGATAATGATTGTATCAATTATATTTTAGATAATATAGAAGAAAGCACTATTTTTTTAAAAAGTCTTGAGTCAAATAACCCAAGGTATTGTCCATCTATTGAAGATAAAGTTTTGCGATTTCCTTATAAGAAAAGACACATTGTTTTTATTCAACCTGAGGGTAATGACACAAATGAGGTTTATTTGCATGGATTGTTTACTACATTATCTGAAGAAATTCAAGAAAATATTATTCATAGAATAAAAGGACTTGAAAATGCAATAATTACTAGACCTGGATATGGAGTTGAATATGATTATTTAAAGCCTTTTCAAATTAAAAGTACTCTTGAAAGTAAAAGCCACAAAGGTTTATTTTTTGCAGGACAAATTAATGGTACTACTGGTTATGAAGAGGCAGCAGCTCAAGGAATAATTGCAGGCATTAATGCTTCACTTTTTGCAAAAAACAAGAAGCTAATTTCAATAAATAGAGAAGATGGCTATATAGGTGTGTTAATTGATGATATTGTTACAAAGGGTGTTACTGAACCATATAGAATGTTAACTTCACGAAATGAATTTAGATTATTTCACAGGCATGATAATGCAGATTTTAGAATGTTAAGTTATATTAAGAAAATTAATTTAGATAAAAAAGTAAAATATATTGAAGAAAAATATAAGAAGATAAATTCTGCTTTTAATTTAATAAAGAAAAGTAAATATTATACTAACAAGGAAATGTTAGAAAAAATAAAACAAGATAAAATAACAGCAGTTGAAGTTGATAGAATAAAAAAGGATTTTGGGTTAAACCAAGTAGAGTATGAAAGTTTAATTATAAATATAAAATATGAACTGTATTTTAAAAGAGAATTAGAAAGAATAAATCAGTTAAAAATGGATTATGATTTAGCTATACCTGAAAATATTAATTACGCTGATGTAAAAAATATTTCTAAAGAGGCTATTACTAAGCTCGAAAAATATAAACCTGAAAATATTTTACAGGTTAAACAAATAGAAGGTATTAAACCCTTAGATGTATTATCTTTAATAGCATATATAAAAATGTTTCACGTGAAACATTAATAAGTAAATATTTTATTTCTATTTTAATAATAAATCTTTATATTTGTAATTTATTTTAAATTATTATGAGTAATAAAAAACATTATTATTTTAATGTAGTGGTTGTAGGAGCAGGGCATGCTGGATGTGAAGCAGCATTGGCTTGTGCACGGCTAGGATTAAAAACACTCTTGTTAACAATTAATTTAGATAAGGTTGCATTAATGCCATGTAATCCTGCTATTGGTGGAGTTGGAAAAACACATCTAGTACTAGAATTAGATGCTCTTGGTGGCGAAATGGCTAAAGTTGCTGATAAAACTGCCATACAAATAAGAATGCTTAATAAAAGTAAGGGACCTGCAGTTCAAGCGCTAAGAGCACAAATTGATAAGAAAGAATATGAAATTGCAATGAAAAGTGTTTTAGAAAATACAAAAAATTTAACATTACGTCAGGGAATAGTTGACAATATATTATTCAATAAAAATAAGGTTGCGGGGGTATCTATAGAAAGTGGTCTAGTTTTTTATTCTGATGCAGTTATTATTACTACAGGAACATTTTTACGTGGAAGAATAATTATTGGTAATAAAGAATATAAAGCAGGTCGAATGGGTGAATATCCAGCTATGCAATTAACGAATTGTTTACAAAAAATGGGTTTTATAATTGATAGATTTCAAACTGCAACACCGCCTCGGGTAGACAAAAGAACTGTAGATTTTGGTAAAATGAAAATTGAGCCAGGTGAAGATACAATAACAAGTTTTTCTTTTTGGAGTAATAAAAAAGTATTTGAAAATGTTCCTAGTTATTTAACTTATACAAATGAAAAAACCCATAAAATTATAAAGGACAATATTGAATTTTCTCCTATAAAATCAGGTATGGTGAATACTCATGGTCCAAGACATTGTCCATCAATAGATAGGAAGGTAATAAATTATGAAGATAAAAAAAGGCACCCTGTTTTTGTTGAACCTGAAGGTAAGTATTCCAACGAATCATATTTACAAGGCTTAACAACAAGTATGCCAGTTGAGATACAGCAATTAATAGTAAATTCAGTTCCTGGTTTAGAAAATGCAAGAATTGTTAGACCAGGCTATGCAGTAGAGTATGATTATATTATTCCAAATCAATTGAAACATACATTAGAATCAAAATTATATGAAAATCTTTATTTTGCAGGACAGATTAATGGTACTTCTGGTTATGAGGAGGCTGCAGCTCAAGGTTTTGTTGCAGGTGTAAATGCTGCTAATAAAATATTAGGCAAACCTCCGCTAATTTTAAAAAGAAGTGAGAGTTATATAGGTGTATTAATTGATGATTTAATAACAAAACAATTAATAGAGCCATATAGAATGTACACATCAAGGTCTGAGTATAGATTGTTATTAAGGCCTGACAATGCCGATATTAGGCTTTCAAAAATTGGTTATGAAATTGGTTTGATAAGTCAAGAACAGTATAAAAAAGTTTGTGAAAAAATTGAAAATATAAAACTTTTAATAGATTATTTTTTAAAAACCAATATCTTACCTTCTGAAGAATTTAATAATTTTTTAATTAATTTCAAAACTTCTAAGATTAATAGCCCAACAAATCTTTATAAAATTTTAATGAGACCTGAAATAAATATTTTTGATTTGGTTAATTATCTTGTTGAAAATAATGGTTGCCTAAGTTATATAGATTTAAGGTCTTTTGATGATAAAATATTTCAACAAGTTGAAATAAATATAAAGTATAAAGGTTATATTGATAGAGCTTTAAATGCAATTAATAAATTAGACCATTTAGATGATATTTATATAGATGAAAATATAGATTATAGTAAATTTAATGGTTTAACTTTTGAGGCAAGAGAGAAGCTTTCTTCCATTAGGCCTGAAACCTTAGGTCAGGCATCACGAATAGCAGGAATATCTCCAGCAGATATAACAATATTACTACTATATTTAAAAAGTAAAAAAAATGTCAAAAAGTAAAATAAATAATCCTTTAAAAATCAGTTTAAATGTAAATTCGAATGAAAATAATATTTATAACAAAGATTGTTTATTAAAAGACTTATCAGATCTAAATGTTCCTTACAATTCACAAAAAATTAATAAAATGTTTTCATTTCTTGAGATACTTTATCATGAAAAAAGCAAACATAATTTAATTGGTACAAAAAATAAAGAAGATATTTTAGTCAGGCATTTTTATGACTGTTTATCGATTTTTAAATTTTTTAACAATAGAAATCTAACAGCAGAAAAAATTTATAAAATTCTTGATGTGGGAACAGGAGCTGGATTACCAGGAATTTTATTAAGTATTTTTATGGAAAATTCAAAGGTTTATTTATTAGACTCTAAATTAAAAAATATTAATTTCTTATTTTATGTAAAAGAAAATTTAAATTTAAATAATATATTAATTATTAACGATAGGGCAGAACTACTTTCTCACAATCAAAATTTTAGAGAGAATTTTGATTTCGTTGTTTGTCGTGCCTTGGCTTCTGTTAGAGTTGTTTCAGAAATGTTAATACCGTTTTGCAAAATAAATGGATATATAATTATTTACAAAAGTAAAAAAATTTATGATGAAATTAAAGAGGCTAGCAATACAATAAAACTACTTGGTGCTAAATTGGAAGATATTTTTGAGGTTAGTGTCCCAAAATTAAATGAATTTAGAGTTTTATTGATACTAAAAAAAGAAAGTAATACTTTATTTAAATATCCAAGAATATATGCTAAAATAATTAAAAAACCATTGACATGATTATTGTTATTTTATATATTTGTGTTATAGTTTATTTGTGTATTTGTATATGTATACTAAACTATTAATATTTTAATTTTTATAATTTATATATTTCTTAACCTTGTATTTTTTACACAAAAAATAAGAAATAAAAATTATTTGAGGGTTAAGTAGTATTAGATTTTCTGATTTATATCTTATTTTTTTATTTATTTTTTTTAATGCTTAGAATGTGCTAATATAAAATATAAAATGCTTTAACTTTAAAATGTG
The DNA here is from genome assembly GCA_964387355.1 of uncultured Actinomycetota bacterium. Taxonomy (GTDB): domain Bacteria; phylum Actinomycetota; class Humimicrobiia; order Humimicrobiales; family Humimicrobiaceae; genus Calidifonticultor. The sequence goes on from CAYLWJ010000193.1 coordinate 9,751, forward strand.
TTTTAAATTTTTTCTTAAATTTAAAAAAAAGAAAAAAGAAATTATAAGTTATAATGAACAGGAAGAGGAAAAATCAGATTTAACAAAACTATCTGTTCTAAATAATAATTTAAATAATAATAACAGAATTATTAGTAGCAGCATTAATAATAGTAGTAGCGGTAGTGGTTGCATTGCTGGTAGTAACAATAATAACGAAGAAAAACCAGTAAAAGATAGTGAGAATTTTAATAATATTATTAAAAATAATGAAAATGTATTTTATTCAAATATAAAAAACGATATAACAAAAAACATAAAAGGCAATTTTATGGGTAGAGTAATAGCTATAGCTAACCAAAAAGGTGGGGTTGGTAAATCTACAACAGCAGTTAATATGGCTAGTTATTTGGGAGATTTTGGATTTAAAACATTATTAATTGATTTTGACCCGCAAAGCAATTCTACAAGTGGCTTAGGAATTGAAAAAGAGAAAATAAAAAATAGTGTTTATGATGTTGTTATTAGTGGTGCTGATGTTTATTCTGCAATTCTTAAAACTTCATATAATAATCTTTTTATTCTACCCTCTAATATTCAGCTTGCAGGCGCAGAAGTTGAATTAGTTTCTGCTATGAAAAGAGAGTATAAATTAAAGGCGGTAATAGATCAATTAAAAAACGAATTTGATTTTATTTTAATTGATTGTCCTCCTGCTTTAGGTTTATTAACAATTAATGCGCTGGCTGCAGCAAATGAAGTATTAATACCTATTCAGTGTGAATATTATGCGTTAGAAGGCCTTGGTCAGTTAATAAATACTATAAATTTAATTAAAAATAACTTAAACGAATTTTTAGAAATTACTGGAGTTGTAATGACGATGTTTGACTCAAGAACCAAACTTGCAGAACAGGTAATTGAAGAAGTTAAAGCTTATTTTCCTGAAAAATTATATAAAACAATAATTCCGAGAAATGTAAGATTAAGTGAAGCGCCAAGCTATGGAAAACCAATAATAGATTATGACCCAAATTGTAAAGGAGCAATTGCATATAAAGACTTAACGGAGGAAGTGATAAAAAATGGCCCAAAATAGGGGATTAGGAAAAGGTTTAAGTGCTCTGATTCCTGGTGTTACAACAAAAGTTTCACAAAATAAAATTGACAACACTATAATTGAAATTCCATTAGTTAAAATAGTTCCAAATAAAAATCAACCTAGAACAAATTTCAATGAAGATACAATTAAAGAGTTAGCAGACTCTATAAAAACTTTTGGGTTGATCCAACCTATTATTGTAAGAAGTATAGATAAAGGTAAAATGTATGAAATTATATCAGGTGAAAGAAGATATCGTGCTTTTCAGATGTTGGGTCTTAACACAATACCTTGTTTAATTAACCAAAATGTTGATGATTTAGTTTCATTAGAAATGGCATTAATTGAAAATATACAAAGAGATGACCTATCTCCAATTGAACTTGCACATACCTTTAAACAGTTAATAGATGAATTTAATTTGACTCATGATGAATTATCTAAAAGAATTGGTAAAAGTAGAACTGCGATAACTAATTCGTTGCGGCTGCTTTTATTGCCCCTTGAAATTCAAAAAATGGTAAATGAAGAAATAATTAGTGCAGGACATGCAAGGGCTTTACTTTCTATTGAAAGTAAAGAAGAGCAAATAAAATTAGCAGAAAAAATTGCTATTAATGATTTAAGCGTAAGAGAGACTGAAAAACTTGTAGGTGAAATAAATAAAAAATTAACAAAAGATATCAGTACTTTTGATAATAAAAATGATTTAAAAATAAAAAAGGATTTAAATCTTTTACAGTTAAATAAGTTGCCAATTTTAGAAAAAACAGTTTCAGATTTCCTTGATGCCCCAGTAAAAATAAAAGTAAGTAAAACAAAGGGCAAAATAGAAATAATGTTTGGCTCAGTAAAGGATTTTGAAAGAATTATTAATAAAATAATAAGCCAGCAATAGCAATTTAATATAAAAAATTAGTAAATATAATATAAAAAACTAAATAACTAAATAATATTAATTAATTAGTTCTTGCTGAATAATTGACTAAAATTTAAAAACTTAAAAAAATTTAAGCTTAGAAATTTGGAAAATATCAAAAATATTTGAATTATTCAGTAAGAACTAATTAATTATAATATAGTATATAGTAAAAATTATAAGATTATAAAAAATTAAAATATGAATGTTGATGATAATGCAGTAAAAAAATTTGTCAGTAAAAAACCTTCTTGGCTAAAGAAAACTCTAATTTTAAATAATTACAATATTGAACTAGTTGAAAGTCTTTTATCTAATTTAAACCTCAATACTGTTTGCCAAAGTGCAAAATGCCCAAATATTTTTGAATGTTTTGGAAATAAAACTGCTACTTTTATGATTTTAGGCAATATTTGTACAAGGAATTGTTTGTTTTGTGCTGTTGAGCATGGGATTCCAGAAAAATTAGATAAAAATGAGCCTGACAATGTTGCTTTGGCTGTTAAAAATTTAAATTTAAAATATGTGGTTTTAACTTCAGTTACTAGAGATGATTTGCCAGACGGGGGAGCAGAGCATTTTGCTAAAACAGTTAGTAAAATAAAAAAATTAACTCCTCATGTGAAAATTGAATGTTTAATTCCAGATTTTAAAAAAAGTTTTAAAAATCTTGATATTTTGTTAAATGAACAAGTAGATGTTTTAAACCATAATATTGAAACTATAAAATATAATTATAAAAAAATAAGACCATTAGCTAGTTATGAAAAATCTTTAGAAATATTAAAGTATACTAAAGATAAAAAGCCAAATATATTAACAAAATCAGGATTTATGCTTGGGCTTGGTGAAAATGAGAACGAGATCAAGGAGTTACTGGTTGATTTAAGAAATGTTAATTGCGATATTGTAACAATTGGTCAATATTTATCTCCTTCTAGTAGTAATTATTTAGTTGAAAAGTATTATACCCAAGAAGAGTTTGACTATTTTAAAGCTTTGGCAGAAAATTTGGGTTTTAAATACGTAGTATCTGGAATTTTTGTTAGGTCTTCATATAAAGCTTCAAATATTTTTTCTGATGCAGATAAATTCTAATGAAAAAAAAATTTAGAATTTTTTTACACAACATAGCGTTATACAATAAAATTGCAAACATTTCGCAAATTAGCAGAAGGTACATAGCTTTAAATGGCTTTGATGGAGTAATAACTATAATTGGTGTTGTTCTTGGAAATTATATTATTAGCGCAAATGAGTATAAACATGTAATAATTACAGGTTGTGCAGTTTGTATATCACTGTTAGTCTCTGGGGTTTGGAGTGCCTATAATAGTGAAAGTGCAGAAAGGGCTAAAGAAATACATGATTTGGAGCTTTCAACTTTACATTTACTTAATGGAACAATAATTTCTAGAGCACAAAAGTTTGCAATTATTGTGTTGTCTGCAGTTAATGGAGTTTCTTCTGGTATTTCAGCTTTTATTCCAATAATACCATTTTTTTTTGGTAACGTTTTACAAATTAATACATGTTATTACTTAAGTGCTGCTTTAGCATTTTTTATATTATTTGCCCTAGGCTTGTTTTTAGGAAAAGTTTCAAAGCAAAATATTATAATAAGTATAATTAAAATGATATTTGCTGGCGTTTTTTGTATAAGCCTTGGCTACTTATTATCATTTATTGATTAAAATAATAAAAATTTATAATATTAAATCTCTCTAAGCTAAATTAAGCTTAAAATAAAAAATTAAAATAAAACAACACAAGGCTAAAAAAATCAAACCTAAATAATACTAGCCTAAATATATTTCTAATTAGCCGTTGCTGGACATTCCAACTTGCTTGTAGTTGAATTGAATACAAGCCTAAAGTCTAAGTATATTCCTAATTAGCCCTAATAAAATATATAAAATATATAAATAAAATACATAAAAATATAAAATAATATTTTCACTTATAAAATTGGAAGGTAATTATTTATTTCATAATCAGTTACAAAAATTCTATACCTATCCCATTCTATTTTTTTATTTTCTATAAATTTTTCAAAAACATGATTTCCTAGTGTTTCCTTAACCAAAGTGCTGTTTTCCATATATTTAACAGCCTCAAACAAATTATCAGGAAGAGTCTCAATACCAGCTTGCTCTCTTTTCTTTATGTCCCATTCAAATATGTTTTCTTCTATTGGTTCAGGTAAAGGGTATTTATTTTTAATTCCTTCCAGCCCAGCGGCTAGCATTACACTAAAAGCAAGATATGGATTACAAGCAGGGTCTGGACATCGAAATTCAATCCTTGTTGCTTTTTCTTTTCCAGGCTTATACATAGGGACTCTAATTAATGTGGATCTGTTTCTTCGTGCCCATGAAATATATACAGGTGCTTCATAACCTGGAACTAGCCTCTTATAAGAATTAACCCATTGATTTGTAATTGCACAGATTTCTTTAGAATGTTTCAAAAGCCCTGCTATATACCATTTTGCCTCATCAGAAAGATTATACTGATCATTAGGATTAAAAAATACATTTTTATCACCTTTAAAAAGTGATTGGTGAGTATGCATACCGCTTCCATTCTCTCCAAATAATGGTTTAGGCATAAAAGTTGCGTATACTCCATATCTTGTAGCCACTTCCTTAACAATAGCTCTATAAGTTAAAGCGTTATCAGCCATTGTCAAAGCGTCTGCATATCTTAAATCAATTTCGTGTTGTGATGGTGCAACTTCATGATGTGAATATTCGACTCCAATGCCCATTGATTCTAAAAATAGTATGGTAGTTCTCCTAAGTTCACTTGCAACATCAAGAGTTGTTAAATCAAAATATCCGCCGTTATCAAGTATTTCAGGCTTTTTATCATTTTTGAAGTAAAAATATTCAAGTTCTGGACCTACATAAAAGGTATAACCCAATTCAGCAGCTTTTTTTAATGTTCTTTTTAAAACCCACCTAGGATCACCATCAAAATGTGAGCCGTCCGGATTTAATATATCACAGAACATTCTTGCTACGCCATTTTCAGCAGGGCTCCAAGGTAGAATTTGGAAAGTATTAGGGTCGGGCATAGCAATAACATCACTTTCTTCAATTCTTGAGAATCCCTCAATTGAAGAACCATCAAAACCCATTCCTTCATTTAAAGCACCTTCCAACTCTTCAACAGTAATTGAAAAACTTTTTAATATTCCTTGTACATCTGAAAACCACAGCCTAATAAATTTAATATTCCTGTCTCTGGCTTGTTTTAAAACAAACTCTTTTGTTTGGTCTAGTTTTTTATCCATTTTTTAATCCTTTCTAATTACCTAGTGTTATTTATAATATATTATTTGTGTTATTTATAATTTATATTAACTATATTGCATTAGTAAAAAATGCTATATTTCATTAGTAAATATTGTATTGGTAAAATAACAATAGCTGTACAATTAAGTAGGTTTTTTATTATTAGCTTTATTAATAATTAATATAAAATAAAAAACCTTTTAAAAACCTTTCAGTTAGAAACATTTTAAAAGAGCATAAATTATTTTTTACTTATACCACAAACTTAGAATTTTTACTTTACTTTTATGTTAAATCTATGTTAATTTTTGTCCATTTAATTGGGGATTAATTTTGGTAAGGTTCTCATTAAATCTAGCAGTAACTGCCTTATGTATTAAGAAAATATAAGGCAGGCCCATATTAGTTTCAATTAAAGAATTTATTATCAATGGAGCCAATCCAGCAGCACGAATTCCTGAAATTAATAAAACTGCTTCCCATGAAAACTGAACAATAATTCCTATTGAAAGTATCCATAATATATTAATTTTTTTAGCAGGTTTGTTTAATTTATTATTATTTTTATTATCTACTCTGTTACTTTTTAGATTATAAATAATTAAAATTGTATATCCAACAAACATCAATAATGCCATTATTCCATGATATGAAGAGGTTCCACGTTTAATAGATATTACTTGAAAATTATTTCCAAAATTCTGACTTAAAAGTGCCGTTGCTAGCCAACCAGATACAATTAATATTGACCATTCAAGAGCAAAGCCATCTCTGTCAAGCCATAACCAAATCCATGTAAAGTTGGTAAAACCATAGCTTATACTTAGCCATAAAAGAAGAACTAAAGTATTTATGCCATTTACTTCTCTTGTACCTAAAGCATGATAAAAGATGCCATAATCTACTAAAAAATAAATAATTGCTCCCACAGAGCCAACTATTATTGCAAGATACCTTTTTGTAAAAAGAAGTATTATAATAAAAATAACTAGCCATATAATATCGATATAAATATAAAGTAGGTTAAATATTCTTGATGGTACTACTTCCATAATTTCCTTTCTAGGTAAATAGGTTTATAAATTCTTTTATTTTACTGAAAACATATACCCAACATTTCTTATTGTTTTTATCATGTCACAATATGGTGGTTTTATTTTACTGCGAAGTCTTCTTATATGAACATCAACAGTTCTTGAGCCACCATAAAAATCATATTCCCATATAATTGATAATAATTTTTTCCTTGTAAATACTTTGTCCTGATTTTCTAAGAGTAGCTTCAGAAGCTCATATTCTTTAAAAGTCAATTCAATCTTTTCATTATTTATTTTTACTTCATATCTATCTAGGTCAATAATTAAATCTTTTACTTCAATAAAATTGTTAAGTGATAATAAATTTAACTTTTTTATAATTAAACCAATTCTAAAACCTAACTCTAAATTAATATTTTCCTTAATTACAAAATCACTGTTTTTTGGAAGATTTAGAATTAAGTCATTTATAAAATTTAACTGGTTTTTTTTGCCAACAATTACCACGGGTATATTTTCTTTATTTAAAAAGCTTGATAATTTATCAATTATTACAGTAATTTCTTTTTCTATGTTTTTATTTTGATAATCAAAGAAGTTTGTATTTTCAGATTGACCTGAATTTTTAAATTGATTTTTTATATTTTCTTTTTCATTATTTTCGTTACTTATAAGATTATTTTTAAAATCAATAGTGTTATAGCTTACAAAATTTAAATTAGAAATATTAAAAATAATTATTAAAAATTTGTTTTTTATAAATGAAAAATTATCATTATTTTTTATTTTTTCAGTTTCTTTTTCATCTATTATGTATTTTTCTATTTTTAAATTGATTTTTTTATTTAAAACATCATCAACTGAAAAGTATGATTGGATATGAAACTCCAGTTTATTAGAAAGATTGCTAGTAAAATCATCATTATCTGACTGATTTAGTTGGTATTTTTTGCTTATTTTAAAGTCAATAATTAAAATATTAAAGTTTGTCATTATTTCAAGGTTAATTGTTTTAATGAATTTAAAACAAATAAATAATATTATTAATTATAAACTGATGCAGGCTGTATACAAGTATTAATAATATTAAAACTTTTTTAATTAATTTTTTTCATAAACTATTTTAACAATAATAAAAATACTAGTAATTAACATTGATAATGCACCAACTACCATAGAATAATAATAGCTGTATCTTGAAATAATTTTAATTATAAATGGCGCGGTAGATGCTCCAATATTTACTGCGGCAAAAACAATACTTGCAAGAAAACCCCTATTATGTTCATAAACTGTACTTGTTCTTGAAATTCCAAGTGTTATTATACCAGAGCACCCAAGTCCAGCAAAAAATATTGAAGCAAAAAGAGCAATTGTATTATTTAAAAGAGGAAGAATTGAAATGGAAAATAGTGCTATAATAGATAAGCTAAGTAAAATGTAATTTATTTTAAATTTATTAACAATAAAACTAACTATAATTCTTCCTAATAAAATAGCGATCCAAAAAATGGAAACAGAGAGCCCTGCATTATTAATTTCAAAGAGTTTTACAATTCTTAAGAAAGTTGGAGACCACGTAGACATAATGGTTTCACTAATACAATAAAAAAACAACATAAGGCAGCCAAGGATAAAAACTATATTTGTTTTTTTATCAATAAAAGTATTTTTAAAACTAACAGAATTTTCATTATTGTCATCCGTATTTAAAGCATTTGCAGAAGACAAATTTGAAGAAGATAAAGCTGAAGAAGATAAATCAGTTAAAGAACTAGAAGAATTCAAAGTATTTTTAGAAGGCAATATAGAAGATAAAATTTTAAAAGCAGGCCTTTTTTGTAGTTTTAGTATTAAGTATAGAATAACTATAACTATTACAATTCCAATAATAACATAATAGATAAACCGCCAGTAAATACCATTTTTAACTATAATGGAAACTAGAAGCGGAGCAGTAAAGTTTCCGATTGGATAAAAACTTAAGAAAATAGTTGTTAGTCTATCTTTATTGTCAATTTTACTTTCTAAAATATATTGAGTTGCCTGAAGCCATAATACACCTGCAATATAGCCCAGAAGAAAATATAAAATATAAAACAATAATAACTGCCGTGAAAGACTAATTCCAATTAAAAAAATGATTTCAAAAACATAGCCACTAATGATTACAGTGATTTTTTTAAATTTTTTATTATAAAATACTGAGGTTAGTTGACCTAAAATTAAACCCAAAGTAAAAAATGTAATTATAATATTTAGATTTTCTGGTGATATTTTTGTCTCATTACTTATTTCTATAAATATAGGACTTAGTATCATAAAAAATATGGGAGTTATAAAAACCGTAAGATAATTTGGGAATTCTTTTAAGTATTCAACAATATTGCTTTTATTATTATTATTTTTATTATTATTGTTGTTCATTATTAGGTATTTTTTATTTAAAATTTTTTTACTTTACAAAATATTTTTTTCTTACTTTAATTGCTATATTAAATTTTTATATTAAGTTTCTTTATTAATTGCATTATTTATTTTTTATAAGTACATAAGTATAATTTTTTTTAAAATTGCTACTGATACATTAAAATATTTGAAGCTAGTGTAATAATAAATCTAGATTATTAATATAACATATTATTGATAATAATGTTAAAATTTTTTAATATAATTATTAATTAATTTTTGACTTAGTAATATTAATAATATGATTACAACGATATAGCAATAGATAGCCAAGGATAGCTCTATGGATATCATAGATAGCTAAAGTTAGCCAAGAAAAAATAGCTATGGATAGCTTTTGATATTACGCTATGGATAGCTAAAGATTGCTGGGGTTATGGATAACAATGGATAGTTATGAATACTACGGATTGCTAAAGTTTGCTAAGGTTTATTGATGGCAATGTATAGCTTGAATACTATGAGGGCTAAAGTCTGCTAAGGCTAGCTATGGATATTTAAGGATAGCTAGGAATGGCTAAATATTGTTAATGATTATAAATAACTCTAATATAGCTAAGGATTGTTAACTATAGCACATTATTAACCATAGCATATTAATATAAATATAAATTATCATTAAATAATCATAGTTAGAGCTAAGGGGTAAAAACAATGCATATAACGATAATATTTGTTGCCATAGCTGTAATTGCATATTTTGCATTAAAAGCAGCTAGATATGGTGCTTTAAGTACAAACGAATTAATGATTTTTGCATTAGTATGTGCAGCTTTTACTGGCTATTTGATATATGCAATAACCTTGCTTTCTTAAGTTACTTATTTTAAGTTAATTATTTCTTAACACAAAAACAGTTAAAATATAATAAAATTAAAAACAATGATATATGTAGAAAACCTTACAAAAAAATTTGGGCCAATTACTGCCGTAGATAATATTTCCTTTGAAATTCAAAGAGGTCAGATATTTGGTTTTCTTGGTCCCAACGGTGCAGGTAAAACTACAACTATTAGAATGCTTTCAACATTAATTGCTCCTACTGAAGGTAAAATCAAAATAGATGGCAAGGAGCCCGCTAAAGATGGTCAATATATAAGGTCAATTATTGGCATACTAACTGAGACACCAGGAATGTATGAAAAAATATCTGCATATGATAACCTTAATTATTTTTCTTCCTTTTATAGCATTGATACTAAAGTAAGAAAAGAAAATATTGAAAAATTTTTAAAAATGTTTGAGCTCTGGGAAAGAAGATTTGACCCTGTTAGCACGTATTCAAAGGGAATGAAGCAAAAACTTGCATTAGCTAGAGCACTTATCCACCAGCCGAAAATATTATTTTTGGATGAACCAACTGCAGCACTTGATCCCGAAAGTGCATATATGGTGAGAAGTTATATAGAAAAATTAAAGAAAGAAGATATTACAATTTTTCTATGCACGCATAATCTTGAAGAAGCTTCAAATCTTTCTGATATAGTATGCATAATAAAGAGCAAAATAATAAAAATTGCTACACTTGATGAACTTCAGGAAAGCAGAATAGGTAAAAAAATTGAAATTGTATTAAAAAATAACAGCAGTAAATATATTGATTTAATAAAACAGTTCAAAGAAATAATTGAAGCGAAAGCTTATAAAAATAAAATTAACCTGTTGCTTGAATACCCTGAAAAAATAAATCCAATTATAATTAAAAAATTAGTTGAAGCAGGAGCAGAAATACTTTATTTCAATGAAATAAAAACTAGTCTTGAAGAAATATATCTTGACCTTATAAGAAGCTGAAAAATTTAAGATAATAATGACGTTATAATAATATGAAAAATGCAACCATAATTTTTAAAAAGGAAATTAAAGAAATATTAAAGAATAGAAGCATTTGGCTTCCAATACTTGCGATAAGTATTGTTTTTTCTGCATTTTTCCCAGCAGCTTTAACCGGTGGGCTTGAGAAGATGGTAAAAGACCCCGATGCTGTTGATTTTATAGAAAGAGTTTTTCAGGATACAAGTAATTTACAACTTGTTATGCTACAATTTATAATAAAACAGTTTATTGTATTTCTACTTTTAATACCAGCAATGCTGCCAAGTTTAATAGCACCAGCCTCAATAATTTTAGAGAAAGAAAACAATACCCTTGAACCTCTGATTGCAACACCAATTAAAACAGGTGAACTTTTTTTAGGTAAGGCATTAACTAGCCTTATACCATCATTTGCAGTTAGTTTTATAAATTTTTTGCTAATAATTATAATTGTTGATTCAATAGCTTACACAAAATTTAAACTGCTGCCTTTACCAACTTGGGATTGGGCAGTTGCTACCTTTATATTAAGCCCAGTAATTTCTTTTATAATAACAATGATTTGCCTGATAGTATCATCAAAAACTGTAGATATAAGGTCTGCTCAGGGAATAGGTTCAGTTGTAATTTTTCCTATCTATGCGGTAATAGGTCTTCAAATTGCAGGTCTATTTTTACTGAATGTAAAATATCTTATAATAGTATGTTTTGTACTTATTGCAGTTTGTCCAATAGTTTTAAGGCTAGCCATAAAAATTTTTGACAGAGAAAATATCCTGACAAAGTGGAAGATGAAATAAAAAAAATTTATTATTTTGCATTACCTTTGACTGCTATGGATTATCTACTGTTGTCAAACTGACACCTATAAAAAGAAAGTTAGTTATCTAATCGTTTTTAGCATTAATTATCAATTACCCAATTAATTTTTATAGACACTATGTCTATGTTGAATCACATTTATAAGTATCAGTTTAATGTCAGGAAAATATTGGTAAATTATTCTATAGGGCCAGATCTTAAGGGACCTAAGGTTCTCAAATACCCTCTTTAATTTTTTATCACTTAAAATTTCCACTGTTTCTTCCCATTCTGCAACTTCTTCTGGATTCATGACAACAGCTTGGGCTACACCCCTTATTGTAACGGTATAGCTTTTTAAACCATTTTTAACTTCATCGAGAATTTTGTATAAATTTTTTCTGGCATTGCTTGCAGAAATTGTATTCATTTTATATCACTAAAAAATAACACTAAATTAAGTACATATTGTCAACATGGTTTTTATTTAAACTAATTGTTCAAATTTTTAAATTTATTAGTTATGGGGTATCTTCTGTCTTTTCCAAAAGCTCTTTTAGTAATTTTTATCCCTGGTGCGCCCTGCCGCCTTTTATATTCACTCAAATCAACCATATTTATTACATCAAATACTATTTTTTTATTAAAGCCTTCTTTTATTATTTCTTCAGGGTTTCTTTCTTCTTCAATATAATATTTTAAAATTGAATCTAAAATTTCGTAAGGTGGTAGCTTGTCCTGGTCGGTTTGATTAGGTTTTAATTCAGCTGAAGGAACTTTTTTTATTATATTTTCTGGGATAATATTGTTGTATTTTTTATTTAAAAAATTACAAATTTTGTAAACCATTGTTTTATAGATATCTTTAATAGGGGAAAAACCACCAACCATATCGCCATATAAAGTACAATATCCAACACTTATTTCACTCTTGTTGCCAGTAGCAAGGACCAGCCAATTATACTCATTTGAAAGAGCCATTAAAATTAATCCTCTTAAGCGCGCCTGCAAGTTTTCCTTTGTTATATTTATATCATTTGTATCAGAAGTTATTAATTTATCTTTTAATGATTTAATAATGGACGAATATGACTCTTTAATTGGTATAATTTCATAATTAATACCAATGTTTTTAATTAATTTTAACGAGTCATTAATACTTCCTTCTGAAGAATAAATAGAAGGCATAAGAACAACATTTGTATTTTCTGGCCCAACTGCAAAAGAAGCAATTACAGAAGTAAGTGCTGAATCAATGCCGCCACTTAAGCCTAATACAACTTTTTTAAATCCATTTTTTAAAACAAAGTCTTTTGTACCAAGCACCAGTGCTTTAAATATTTCCTCTTCTATGCATGAGACATTTTCAATATAGTAATCTTTTCTAGTAGAATAGGCAGAATGAGAAAAAGTATTATTCTTATTGCCCGAATTCTTATTGCCGGAATTATTATTGTTTGTATTCTTATCGTTTGAATTCCTGCTGCCTGAATTTTTATTGTCTGATGGCAATTTTTTATTTTTTAACTTAATAATAGGAATCTGTTCTGTAGATTGGCGCATTAAGTCACGCTGAGTTTTAAATTTTGAGTCTTGAAGTCTTGAAAAATTAATTTCCTCTGTATCTAAATCAAATACGAAATAATCTTCTTCAAAAGGTTTTGCTCTATATAAAATTTCTCCTTTTTCATTAATTAAAACTGAACTTCCGTCAAAAACAAGTTCATCCTGCCCTCCAACTAAATTTACATATAAAATATTAACTTTATTATCAGTGGCTCTTGTAAAAAGCAGTTTTTCTCTTTCTGAAATTTTTCCAATATGATATGGTGAAGCAGAAATATTAATTATAAGAATCGCTCCACCACAAATTGCCTGCTTTTGCAGAGGTCCAGAAGAATAAAAAATGTCTTCACATATATTTACACCAAAAAGCATATTTTTAATTTCAAATACTTGAGCAGTGCTTCCTTGTTGAAAATATCTTTCTTCATCAAAGACAGAGTAGTTCGGTAAAAATTGTTTATTATAAACTGCGGCTATTTTTTTATTATTTATAACTGCTGCAGAATTATATATTTCTATATCTTTACTTATAAAGCCAACAATTACTGTGATATTTTCTGAAATGTTTTTAATTTTAGATAAATATTCTAAATTTTTATCTATAAAAGCTGGTCTTAACACCAAATCTTCTGGAGGATAACCTGTTATAGCCAATTCAGGAAAAGCAATAATATCACAGTTTAATTCTTTTGCTCTTTCAATATGTAAAGCTATTTTTTCAAAATTTCCTTGAAAATCGCCAACAGTTGAGTTTATCTGTGCGCAATAAAGCCTAATTAGCTTATTCATCCTCTTTTAAAATTTTTTCTTTTATTTTAGGAGATATCATTTCTGGGGTCCAAGGCGGATTCCAAACAAGGTTTACCTTTACTTTTCCAATTCCTTTTATTTGTTCTAATCTTTTTTGAGCTTGATATGTCATCATTGAATGCATTGGGCATCCTCTTGTTGTCATGGTCATATCAATTTCTACATTATTATCTGAATCAATATCAACTTTGTAGATCAATCCCATATCTACAATATTTATAGGAATTTCAGGATCATATACTTCAGAAAGTGCATTTAAGATATCATCTTTTGTTAATTGCAATTTAATCCTCCATTTTTATTTGATTAAAATACTTTAGCCTTATTGTTTTATTATTATTTATATTAATTTATTTATATTTATATTTTTTATACTGTTTTTATTACTAATTATATAATTTATATTATTTTATCTATACTGAATTATTCAGTACGTACTATTTATTCTTTAAATTCTTTTAATTCTTTAATAAATTATATTAAATTATATAGTTGGGTTTTTTAGATTACATAATGGAGAAATTTTTCTTAATTCTTTTATAGTTTTTTCAAGACATTCTAAAAAATAATTTATTTCATCAAAAGTATTTTCAAATCCTATTGTTACCCTTAATGAACCAAAAGCATCTTGTGGGCTTATTCCCATAGCAACAAGCGTACTTGATGGTTTCATTGATGAAGATGAACACGCTGACCCACTTGACACTGCTATTCCAAATGAGTCAAGCCTTAAAACCATTGCTTCACCCTCAACATATTTAAAAGAAAAGTTGGCATTACCTGGTAGGCGAATACTAGGATGACCATTTAATTTTGCATCACTTATTCTTTTTAATACTTCTTCTATTAAATAATCTCTCATTTTAGTAATTTTCATAATTTTATCCTCTAAGTTTTGGAAATTAATCTGGGCAGCTTTTGCAAGACCAGCTATACTGGGAATATTTTCTGTCCCAGATCTTCTGCCATGTTCCTGGCCTCCGCCAAAAATATGAGGCATTATACGTGTTCCCTTTCTAATATAAATAGCCCCAACACCTTTCGGTCCATATATTTTATGACCAGAAAGTGAAAGTAAATCTACCCCCAGCTCATCAACATTAGTTTTGATGTTGCAAAATGTTTGAACTGCATCAGTATGGAAAATAATGTTTTTTTCTTTTAAAATTGCTCCAATTTCTTTTATTGGTTGAATTGTTCCCACAATGTTATTTGCATGCATGATAGATACTAATATTGTTTTATCGGTAATTGATTTTTTTAAATCATCTGGATCTATAAAACCATTACCGTCAACTGGCAGGTAAGTAATTTTATATCCTTTTTTTTCAAGATATTTAAGCGGCATGATAACAGCAGGATGTTCGATAACAGAGGTTATAATATGATTACCTTTTTTCTTATAAGCCTCAGCAATACCAAAGAGCGCAAGGTTGTCACTTTCTGTTCCGCCACTTGTAAAAACAATTTCAGCAGAAGTTGCACCAATAATTTCTGCAATAGTTTGTCTTGCATTTTCTAGTATTTCTTTTGCTTTTTTTCCTGGATAGTGTGGCTCTGAAGCGTTGCCGTAATAATTTAAAAAACATTTATTTATTTCTTCAACTACTTCTGGTAATACTGGGGTAGTGGCTGCATGGTCAAAATAAATATAGTTTTTATGGTTAATTATTTTATTATTTAATTCATTATTATAATTATTTTCGTGTTTTTTGTGATTGTCGTTATTGTTTTTTAACATTTTGGATTAATTTCTTTTTTTAATTATTTTTTATTTTTATTTTATATTTTTTACCATTTTTTACAATTTAATTAGTTATGTTAAATGAAATTACCACTTAAAAAAAATAGTGTCAAATTATTTTTTTGTATAAAGTTTCAAAATAATTTATTAAAAATTATTAATTATATTAATTATATTTAACTATATCTAG
>CAYLWJ010000194.1:0-3154 GCA_964387355.1 uncultured Actinomycetota bacterium
TACTAAAATCTATACTTTTATAATATTTTCAAAGAGCATTTTTATTAGTATGTGTAAACACATCTTTTAGATAGTACATGTTATTTAATATTTCAATTGATAAAAATTGATAAATATGGATAGATGATTAAATAATAAATATGAAAAATATTTTTTATTTTGCATATGGCTCAAATATGTTGGAAGAACAGATGAGAGTGCGTTGTGGTAATGAGAATTATGAAAAATTTGGTTATGGTTATATCAACGACTATGAACTGGCATTTACCAGAAAAAGCACAAACTGGTGCAATATGGGTGTAGCTGATTTGATTTACAAAAAGGGTGTAAAAACTTATGGCAGAATTTATAAAATTAATGAAATTGCAAGAAATAAACTTGATTGTTGTGAGGGTTTTAAAGAGAAAAAAAATAAAAAATCAATAACGAATGCTTATTATAGAGAAGATAACATTTTAATATATGCTGAAAGACTTGGAAAAGAAATATATGCTTGTTGTTATTTTGCAATTCGTCAAGCTGACTTTATTCAACCTTCTAAAGAATATTTAGATGTATTAATTAAAGGTGCTAATGAATGTGGTTTACCAAATTCATATATTGAAGAGATAAAAAAAATAGGAAGATACTATACTTTATAATCATCTTAATAGAATTTATTTTCTATGGATATCAATGAGAACATAAATTTATTTTTAATAAAAGAAAAATTAAAATTCTGGACTTTTGGATAAAATATTTATATAAATTATTTATATGAATTTTAATTTACAGTACAAATCTTAAATTAAACATAGATGAAAAATTGTTAAAATGAAAAAAAAGCTATTTCTTTTAGTATTATTCTCAATAATCACTAATTTCCTTATATTTACAAGCTGCGCTAATGAACAAATTATTACTGCAAAAAATTGGGAGGAAAAACAATATGAAGAAGAAACAGAGCTAATACTTAAAGATATAATTCCATGGAATGAAGCAAAATATCATATTGGCGAAGTCCTTACTGTTTACGGTCCAGTTGTTTCAACTTATTATTACAAAAAAGGTAAAGGAAGACCAACTTTTCTTAATATAGGAAATCCTTATCCAAACCCCGATAGATTTACAGTCGTAATATGGGGCAGTAACAGAGATAATTTTCCTCAGGCACCTGAAGTTTATTACAACAATAAAACTATTTATGTTTACGGTTTAATAGAAGAATATAAAGGATTGCCAGAAATTATTGTTGATAGTCCCAATCAGATAAAAGAATAGGCATGAATTCATGAAAAAGATAATAAAGTTTTTTACTATTTTATTAATCATAATTTTAGTATCTACCCCAGTTCTACCTTCATGTAAAAGCTATCAACCTAAGATATCTTATATAGGGTATGGAGGACAAGGCACAATCAGTGGTTCAATGCACTGCCTTGAAATTGATAAAAATATTTATATGATTGACTCAGGCATTTTTTATGGCGATGAAGGAGATAATTATAAATTACCTGCTGATATAAACTTAAAAAATTTAAGAGCAGTATTTATAACACATGCCCATGAAGACCATATTGGTAGACTGCCACTTTTAATAGAAAATGGCTATAGCGGCCCAATATACATGACAGGAGTGACTTATGATCTTTTAAAAATAATGCTGCAATCTTCTTTAAAGTATTTAAAATTTAATATTTCAGAAGAAGATTTATTAAAAAAACTTAAGCAGCAGGTTAAAATTGTTAGTTATAATACCCCATTTTATGTTGGTGGGAAAATTGCTGGTTTCTTTAACAAGTTTAATATTTTTAATAAATTATATCCATATATAGTAAAAAATAGAATTAAAGTTGAATTCCTCTATACTTCGCATATTCCTGGTAGTGCTATGATTATATTTAATGTTAATGGGAAAGATATACTTTTTTCGGGTGATATTGGAAGCGACAATAATCCTTTTTTAATGAAAAATAAACAATTTGAAGGTAATATTGATTACTTGTTTGTTGAAGGAACTTATGGTACTAAAGGTAATAATAGCAATAATTTGCTTGAAAGAGAAAATTTTCAGAAAATTATTGGCAAAAATTTAGAAAAAGGTTTTAGAGTTATAATACCTGCATTTGTTTTAGACCGTACTCAGCAAGTGCTTTATGAAATTAAGCAAGGTATGGATAATAATTTTATACAAGATAATACAACAGTAAAGGTTTACAGTCCAACGTCTTTTAAAATAACAGAAAAATATAGGCATTATTTATTTCATGATGAAGCTTACAAATCCTTTTTTAGTGAAAAAATTATTAACGACTTTTTTGATATACAAAACCTTTTATACAATCCTAAAAATGATGAGGGTTCTTATGATTTAAATATAGAATATGGTGAAATAGCAGTAATGTCTTCAGGAATGATGTCTCATGCTTTTTCCAAAGAATTAATCGATAAATATATTGAAGACCCAAAGACTTTTATCGTTATAGTTGGATACCAGGCAGAAGGAACATTGGGTGCGGATATACTACAAGCACTTGAGAATAAATGCGAATATGTTTTTGTAGATGGTGAAAAAAAGATTTTAAATCCTGACAATTTTTATAGAAGTTATGCTTTTAACAGTCATGCAGACATCAACCAGATTATTAATATTTTTAAAAATACTTTACCAAATAAAATATTTCTTGTTCATTTAAATAAAGAAGAAGCAAAAAATCTAAAAAATAAATATAAAGAATTTTTTATTAACTCTTATATTGTTGTCCCGGAATATGGGAAAAAATATGTTTTAGAATAGTTAGTATCTTTTCATAGAATTTAACCAAATCTGAGTTATTTCATTTTTATTTTTTTAAAGTTCAAATTATTTGACATATTGTTCTTTTGTTTGTCCACCTAGACTATCTTTAGATAAAATGTCATATAATTTGTTATATTGGCCTCTCTTAATATACTTTGAATATAAACTTATAATCTTTTTCAGGATTATATTTACTGCAATTAGTTGAGAAAAAAAATTGCAATTAGTAAAAATATTAAAAAAAGATGATAATTTTATTTCTCATTTTAACCTAAAAGATTGTTTTACAATTTCTTTATAAAAATTAAAATTTTAATCAGCCTTTTTAATAATTTTAATTGCCTTTAGCCGTCTTTATTTAGGACTTCATTTTTT
>CAYLWJ010000195.1:0-1672 GCA_964387355.1 uncultured Actinomycetota bacterium
AGAGAGTCTGGATGGGTATTTTAGCCTGTCGAGTTTGGCTAAATGGGAGGAGGTTGAGGCTATTGCTACTGATATATAGGACCCGTATCTGGCCTCGATTCGGGAGCATGCGCCCGGAGCGGAAGAGAAGCTGGTATTTGACTGCTGATGTGAGTGAAGGATTAAACTCCACTATCCAGACCATCAAGAAAATGGCCTGCGGCTTTTGTAACCGAGAACACTTTAAAATCGCTATCTACTTCCATTATGGCGGATTAGATCTTTACCCTGGTACCCATTAAAATGCCTGATGAAAGAGAATTGTTAAGAATAATGAGCCAAAATCTATTATAAGAATCTAAGAAATATGAAATTAATGTAATATATGGCAATATGGTAAAAATAATAAATGAAGTTCTTGATGGGTGTAAAAACTAGATTAAAAAACAGCCCTTTTTCCCCTTTATTGGTTTACCTGAAGTATTTTATTAACAGATATTTTATTAAAAAGGCATTTAGTTCATTTCAGTTAAGCAAAGATATCAAATTAGAATATATTGATGATGGGATTACTTTTTTTGGTTATTATAACATTTCACCATCAAACAATGAAGGAGATGTTTTATATCTGAAGGTTACCCAAGAGGATGTTAGAGGAAGTATATGTGAGCCTGCATTTATTATGTTGAAAAAAAAAGATAGTTCGGTCGTTAAAATTGGTGAAACAAATTCATGGAATTGGCAGCAGGGATGTTTTCTCCAATGGCATCCTCTAAACCGAAATCAAATAATTTATAATGATTACGATGCAGAAAATGATATTTATGTATCTAAAATAATAAATAAATCAGGATCTGTAATAAAAATTTATAAAATGCCTGTTAATAATGTAAGCAAGTGTGGAAAGTATGCTTTAGCATTAAATTATGATAGATTGGCTAAAATGCGACCAGATTATGGTTATTTCAATCGTAAAGAATTTGTATTACCATCTGATGAAGAAGATGGAATATGGAAAATTAACTTAACTAGTGGCAGTATTGATTTGATAATTACCTTAGATCAGTTGAAAAAACTTAAATATGTTCCCTCAATGGATAAAGCGATACATAAAGTAAATCATATAGATATTAGTCCTTCTGGCAACAGGTTTATGTTTCTTCATCGCTGGATAGGTGCAAATGGTAGATTCATGCGTTTGATTACAGCAAATTCAGATGGAAGTGATATTTTTATTTTAAATGGCGATGTGATGACTTCACATAGTTGCTGGCTCAATGATGAAGAAATATTATCTTTCTGTGAATATAATGGAATTAGAGGCTATTTTAAGTTTATTGATAAAACAAATAAAGCAAAGTTATTTTCCACACAATTTCCAAAGATAGATGGGCACCCGTCTAAATCTCCTGATGGGAAATATATTGTGTTAGATTCATATCCTGATAAATCTCGATTTTCATCTCTTTATTTGTATAACATTGCTAAGGATAAATTTTACATCTTAGGAAGATTTTACCAGCCACTACGTTATAAAAAAGAGATAAGAATAGATTTACATCCCAAATGGGGCGCAGATTCAACGTCTATTTATTTTGAGTCGGGGCATAAATCTTGTAGGAAATTATATAAGTTAGTGCTTCCAGCGTATTTATGAGAGAAGAATTTCAGGTTTATTATTATATAATTGTTT